>NZ_JANLGY010000010.1 GCF_024653915.1 Sulfuricaulis sp.
CGCACGACAGCTCGACCAATGCGCTCATCCGGCGCTACCGCCGGCTCAGGAGCGAAGGCTCATGAATATGGGCTGCAGCGTCAATCGCGAACCACCACCACCACCACCACCACCACCGGCGACGAGGTGACGAGGTGACGAGGTGACGTACCGTAATGGAGACGCAAGCCATGACAATAAGTCCTCTTTCAGGCAAACCGGCCACGCCGGCGATGCTGGTCAATGTGCCCAGACTCATCACGGCCTACTATTCCGGCCGGCCGGACTTTTCTGAGCCCACGCAACAGGTTGCGTTCGGTACTTCAGGACATCGCGGTTCCGCGTTTGAAAACAGCTTCAACGAAGGGCATGTGCTTGCCATCAGTCAGGCGATTTGCCGGTACCGCCAGCAGCAGGGCATCGATGGCCCGTTGTTTCTGGGTATCGACACGCACGCCTTGTCCGAGCCGGCGTTGGCCAGTGCACTTGAAGTATTGGCGGCCCATGGTGTGGAAGTCATGCTTGCCGAGCACGACGAATACACCCCCACACCCGCAGTTTCTCACGCCATACTCGTCTACAACCGAGGCCGCGCTACGGGGCTGGCAGACGGCATTGTCATCACGCCGTCACACAATCCACCGGACAGCGGCGGCTTCAAATATAACCCACCCAACGGCGGGCCGGCGGATACCAACGTTACCGACTGGATCGAGACCCAGGCCAATGCGTTGCTGGAAGGCAACCTGCTGGGCGTGAAAAGAATGCCGTTCGAAAAGGCGCTGCGTGCCGCCACCACGCACCGGCACGACTACCTCAATGCGTATGTCAACGACCTCGACAAGGTACTCGACATGGTGGCCATTCGTGGCGCAAACATCAGCATGGGTGTGGATCCGCTGGGCGGCGCCGGTGTCCACTACTGGGCCGCGATTGCCGAGCGCTATGGTTTGGATCTCACCGTGGTGAACGAAACCGTCGATCCGACCTTTCGCTTCATGACGGTCGACTGGGACGGCCAGATCCGCATGGATCCGTCCTCACCCTACGCCATGCAGGGCTTGATTGAGCTCAAGGACCGATTCGATATCGCTTTTGCCTGCGATACCGACCATGACCGGCATGGCATCGTGACCCGCAACGCGGGCCTGATGCCGCCCAACCATTACCTGTCGGTCGCCATTTCCTACCTGTTCCAGCATCGGCCGAAATGGCGCAAGGATGCGGCGGTGGGCAAGACGGTGGTCAGTAGCCAGATGATCGATCGCGTCACGGCAAAGCTCGGCCGCAAGCTCTACGAGGTTCCGGTCGGCTTCAAGTGGTTCGTCGATGGCCTGCTCGATGGCTCGCTGGGCTTTGGCGGTGAAGAGAGCGCGGGTGCTTCTTTCAGCCGCCTGGATGGCAGCGTCTGGACGACGGATAAAGACGGCATTGTTCCGGCATTGTTATCGGCGGAGATAACCGCGCGCATGGGCCGCGATCCCGGTGAAATCTACCAGGAGCTGGCGCACGAATTTGGCGAACCGGTTTATGATCGTGTTGAGGCGCCAGCGACCCCGGAGCAAAAGCACAGGCTGGCTCAACTCTCACCTCAGCAGATAAAGTCTGCAGAACTGGCGGGTGAAAAGATTCTGAACATACTTACCCAGGCCCCTGGCAACGACGCAGCCATCGGTGGAGTGAAAGTGGTGACGAAGAGTGGCTGGTTTGCGGCGCGCCCATCCGGCACCGAAGACATCTACAAGATCTATGCCGAAAGCTTCCGTGGCGCGGACCATCTGCGCAGCCTGCTGGGTGAGGCGCAGGCCATCGTCGACCGCGCGCTGACGGAGCATTAAGGAATAACCATGTCAGACCAACTCGATCAGCTTTGCATCAACACCGTGAGGTTTCTGTCGGTAGACGCCGTGCAACAGGCCGACAGCGGACATCCGGGCATGCCGCTTGGGGCGGCGGCGATGGCCTATGTGCTGTGGACACACCAGCTCAAGCACAATCCGCGCAATCCGCACTGGTTCGATCGCGACCGTTTCGTGCTTTCGCCGGGCCACGGCTCGATGCTGCTCTACAGCCTGTTGCACTTGACCGGCTACGAGCTCTCGCTGGACGACATCAAGCAATTCCGCCAGTGGGGTAGCAAGGCGCCGGGACATCCCGAGCGCGGCCATACGCCGGGTGTTGAAGTCACTACCGGACCACTCGGGCAAGGGTTGGCGAACGCGGTTGGTATGGCGATTGGTGAAGCGAATCTGGCCGCACGCTACAACCGGGACGGCCACACGCTGATCGACCACCATACCTGGGCCATCATCAGCGACGGCGACTTGATGGAAGGAGTTGCCTCTGAGGCCGCCTCACTGGCCGGACATCTCCGGCTCGGCAAGTTGATCTGTCTGTACGACGACAACTACGTCACGCTATCGGCCGGCACCGACATCACATTTTCTGAAGATCGCGCCAAACGCTTCGAAGCCTATGGCTGGCAGACGATCAGCGTGGTCGAGGGCAACGACGTGGCAGCGATAAGCGCCGCGCTGGACGCCGCCCGCGCCGACCTCACGCGACCCTCGCTGATTCTGGTGCGTACCCATATTGGCTTTGGCTCGCCCAAGCAGGATAGCTACAAGGCACACGGATCGCCGCTCGGCGTTGAGGATATAAAAACAACCAAGGAAAAGCTGGACTGGCCGATCGATCCGCCGTTTCTGGTGCCCGAGCCCGCGCTGGCACATTTTCGCGAGGCAGTGGATCGTGGTGCGAAGGTCGAGGCCGACTGGAACGGACGGCTGGACGCCTATGTCAAGGTATTCCCCGAGTTGGCGAAAGAGCTGCAAGGTCGCCTGCGCGGTGAGCTGCCACCGGGTTGGGCCGCGGACATCCCGGTCTTTCCCGCCGACGCCAAGGGCCTGGCCACCCGCGTCGCCAGTGGCAAGGTCATGAATGCGTTCGCACCGAAACTGCCCGCCCTTGCAGGCGGTTCGGCCGATCTGGACCCGTCCACCCACACCGCGCTGAAGGGGCTGGGCGATTTCAACCCGACCATGGCATCTGGCGAGGACAGTGAAGGGTCAGACGGCGGCGGCTGGAGTTACGCCGGCCGCAATCTGCATTTTGGCGTGCGCGAACATGCGATGGGCGCCATTGTCAACGGGCTGGCCGCGCATGGCGGCTTCATCCCGTTTGGCGCCACCTTCTTCATTTTCTCCGATTACATGCGCCCGCCGATCCGGCTGGCCGCGCTGATGGGTTTGCATGTCGTGCATGTGTTCACCCACGACAGCATTGCAGTTGGCGAAGACGGGCCCACCCACCAGCCGGTCGAGCAACTGGCCAATCTGAGGGCAATCCCGAACCTCACCCTGATCCGCCCCGCCGACGCCAACGAAACCGCGGTGGCGTGGAAGGTGGCGGTGGAAACCGGCAACCGTCCGGTGCTGCTGGTGCTGACCCGGCAGAACCTGCCCACGCTCGACCGCAGCCGCTATGCCAACGCTGACGGCCTGCGCCGTGGCGCCTATGTGCTGAGCGAGGCGAAGGATCGCCAACCCGCACTGATACTGATCGCCAGCGGCTCCGAAGTCAGCCTGATCCTCGCCGCCGCCGAGCGTTTGCAACATGATGGCGTCGCCGTGCGCTGCGTGTCGATG
>NZ_JANLGY010000011.1 GCF_024653915.1 Sulfuricaulis sp.
ACGCCCTCCCTGGCGTCGCGACAGAAACCCCGATAAACCCCGGCCCGCACATCCCTGTGCGGGCGCTCAGCGGCGCCGATGTACGTTAAGTACATCGGCAACTACTCCGCTTCGCCCTGTTAATCCTGTAAATCCTGTCTATTCGTTTTTTCTTCCAGAATACTCGCCGCTTCGCCGGCGATCTTTTTCCGGCTGAACAACAAATGCCAGCGGCTGCCGCCGAGCTGATGCCACAGAAGCGCTGAACGGATGCCGGCGAACAGGGTCGCGCGCACCTTGGCCGCGATCGCCGGATTGCTCAGATGGCCGTGTTCGCCGTTGACCATGATGCGCGGGGTGAGCGTGCTGATGGTTTGGGCGTAGAGTTCCGCCAGTTTTTCCACCAGACGTGGGTGCACTGTTTCGCCATTCTCCGATGCTTCGAAAAACTTCATCTGTTCGCTTATGGCTTCCATCCCGCGACGGATGGCATCCTGCATTTCCGGATGCCGCCGCAGTTGACCTTCAAGCTGGATCATGGCGATGACGTAGCGTGCGATCTCGACATCGTTGGCATCGGTATTGCCGCTGAGCTTGCTGCGCAACAGCTCCAGGCCGGGTTTCACGCCCTGAGTCCCGCCATACACGGCCTCGGTACTGGGGGCATCAATGAGCAGCAGGCTTTGAATACTGGATGCCAGGACGGCCGTTTCAGCGCGTCCCTCGCGCGCCAGCTGTTGCGCCAGCCGTGCGGCCTGGAACAGGCCCGCCAGGGCCAGTGTACGGTCGGTGTACGCTGTGCTCATGGATGTGCAATTCTGGACTTTTGTTGGAAGACAATTCTAAGCGGAAGCGATGGAGACAGCCAGAAACGGAATCAGCGAGGCACTGCGCGAAGGCAAACGGGATAGCGGGGCTCAGTCTTCCTTCATGCAGGCGCGTTCGACTTCGACGCGCTTCACGCCTGGCACGCCTTCGACGGCGCGCTTGATTTGCGCCACGATGCTTTCGGCGAAGGGGCAATTGGGCGTGGTGAGCTGGATTTCGAGATGCACATAGTCGTCGACGATATCGATCTCCTGGATAAAGCCCAGTTTGACGATGTCGTGTTTCAGCTCCGGGTCCATGACCTTCTTGAGCGCTTCGTAAACCATGGCTTCAGTGACTGGCGTGCCCATCGCAATGACCTCTTTTCGGTACAGTAAACACAGTCTATCAAATCGTGTTGCGGCTGTACCGCATACCCGATAGCTGTTATCAACTTAGCCCCCATAACATAATAAATTCAAACCACGGGGGACACGGGGAAAGACACGTAAAGGCAAGAATAGCCACCCTGCTTTTCTGGTACTTTTAGCTCCCCGTGCTCCCCGTGGTTCAAGTCTTTGGTTCTCATTTTTCAGATACTCTTAGGGTATTTCATCTGATTCCGTGTCGGGTCACAGGCGCAGCGGTTTGACAGGCGCCTCCATCCATTCCTGCGCATGACGCCAATCGACACCCGGGTCGTCCACAAACAGTTCGATTTCATTACCGTCCGGATCGCGCAGGTACAGACTCTGGCTCACCGTGTGATCGGACATGCCCTCGATGTCATGTCCGTGCGCCCGGATGCGGTCACGGACTTGGCGCAAGTCATCGAGGCTTTCACCGACTTTCCAGCCCACGTGGTAAAGCCCTATGCGTTTTCCCTGCAGAGGCCCCGGCGCCGCGCCGACCTCAATGAGCAACAGCTCGTGGTGTGTAGATCCACCGGTGAGCATGGCGGCGTGTCCGCTGAAAATCCGCCCGTCGATCTCAAGGCCCACGACGTTTTGGTAGAACGCCACGGATTTTTCGAGGTCGCGCACATAGAAAACCACATGCCCAAGGGTAACCATGGTTTTATCCTTTGTTGACTATAATAATGAGGCGACGCGCCAATCATAAACAAAGTGCAAGTTTCAGCGTCGGGAATCGTCATGTCATTGTCAACAGGGACCCATGAAGCCGCGGTAAATGAGCGATATGGAGGATAAACCCAGGGTAGGGCTGGTACTGGCCGGTGGCGGCGCGCGCGCGGCCTATCAGGTGGGCGTGTTGAAAGCCATTGCCGAGATGCTCCCGAGGGATACCCCGAATCCATTTCCCATCCTTTGCGGCAGCTCTGCCGGTGCCATCAATGCCACCACCCTGGCGATTTACGCCACCCGCTTCCACGAAGGGGTGCGGCGCCTTACTTACGTGTGGCGCAATTTTACCGTGCATCAGGTTTTCCGCGCCGATGCCTTCGGTGTGCTGGGAAACGGGTTGCGCTGGCTGGCGGCCATGATGCTGGGCGGGCTGGGAAGGCAAAACCCGCACGCGTTGCTCGATCGCGCGCCGTTGCGGAGCCTGCTGAAACAAACCATGCCTTGCAAAAAAATCCAGGAGTCGATTGACGCCGGTGCGCTGCATGCGCTGAGCGTCACGGCGTCGGGTTATGGTTCGGGGCAATCCGTGACTTTCTATCAGGGCGTGTCTTCGCTGACGACATGGCGACGCGCACGACGTGTCGGCAGCGCGGCGAACATCACCATCGATCACCTCATGGCATCCTCGGCGATTCCCCTGGTTTTTTCCGCGGAGAAAATAAACCGCGAATATTTCGGCGATGGTTCCATGCGCCAGATTGCGCCCATCAGTCCCGCCCTGCACCTGGGCGCGGACCGCGTGCTGGTGGTGGGTGTGCGCAGTGAAGCCCCACCCCGGGCCGCGCGCGCGGAGACCGACGACTACCCTTCGCTGGCACAGATTGCCGGCCATGTCCTGAACAGTATTTTTCTCGACAGTCTTGAAGCCGATCTTGAGCGCTTGCAGCGCATCAACAAAACTATCAGCCTGATTTCCGCCGAACAGATGCGCGAGGGAGGATTGACGTTGCGCAAGGTGGATGTGCTGGTAATTGCGCCGAGCGAGGACCTGGAAAAAATCGCCGCGCGTCACGCGCATCACCTGCCGCGCGCGATACGGTTTCTGTTGCGCGGCTTGGGCGCCTTCAACCGCCATGGATCGAATCTGGTGAGTTACTTGTTGTTCGAAAAACCCTTTTGCCGCGAGCTGATCGACCTGGGATACAAGGATGCGATGCACCGCAAGGAGGAGATCCTGCGGTTCCTCGACATGCCGGCGGCATGATTTGCTGTCGTCCCCGCGGAAGCGGGGACCCAACCTTTCCGTCATTCCGGCGAAAGCCGGAATCCAGGTTTTGAATGGTTCGCGCGCTTTGCGCGCGACTCAAAAGCATAATTGCGGGTTGCTCCGCCCCGCACCCTGGGTGACTTTTGACCGAAGCCATCCCTGGCTTCGGCCCTGCGGGCGCACTGAAGTGCGCCCAATTTTGTTCCCGATAAAATTGTGTTTCGGCAAAAGTCACCAAAACCACTCCCCCCGGAGCGCGCGAAAACCCTTCGTACCCGGGGTGCGCCGATCCACGGCGCACCCGTTCGACGGCGTGGAAGTCCACCGGACTTCCACGAAACCTCCGCCTCACCCTCGCCCCACCGGGCGCTCGACCAACTCGCCGGGCGCGAAATACGCGCTCCGGGCTCGAACACGGTCTCGCTTAACTACTCCCGGTGGGGCTGCGGTGCTCGGCGCGCGCTACGGGGCTTGAGCAACACCTTCTCCTGCCTGAGTTTCACTCTGCTTGCCTTGCAGGGTTTGTCGGATCGGTTAATACTGCATCGCCATGCTGGTTTATGACCTAAATGCTTGTTGGCAAGCTACTTATGGTCTTCTGACCCTGCCAGGTTAGACGTCACGGGGCCAGGTTATACGTCAGTATGTGACGTCTAAATTACGTTAGGCCCGGCCGAAGCATTGCAGTAGGCTGCCGAGTAGCATCCGGATGTCCAAACACGACAATTGCGGAGGGCACCTTGAAAAGTGTCAACATTCCTGAGAAAGCCTTCCCTGTGGTGTGTGTGGGCGGCTCGGCCGGTGGGTTGGACGCATACATCCGGTTACTACGGCATCTGCCAGTAGATATGGGCGTTGCCATTGTCATCGTCAACCATGTAAGAACGGTTGCGACCCAGCTACACAAGATTCTGCCTAACTTCACGGCGATGCCCGTCGAACTGATTACGGAGCAGCTACTCATTCAGCCGGACCGCGTGTTCATCATCCCGGAACAGCGGGACCTGCACGTCCTCAATGGAGAGTTCCGTCTAGAGCCAATATCGAAGCCCAGGGGATGGCCCGACGTGATAACGGTCTTCCTGCGGTCCCTAACACAGGACTGGGACGGAAAGCTCATTGCGGTCATTGTCTCCGGCTATGACGGGGATGGAGCAGCCGCCCTGTGCGGAATAAAGGAAGTGGGAGGCACGACGATTGCGCAGAAGCTCGACACAGCCGTACAGCCGGATATGCCTGCCAGCGCCATCGCAAGTGGCTGCATCGACTTCATCCTGGACCCAGAAGACATCGCCGCACAGATCGTGCGAATCGCGCGCGCCAACTAACTGATCAGTGAGGCGGAAGAAAAGGGGTCAGTACCCTTTTCTATACCCGGCGCACTAGCGACTACCGAGCCGTTCCCGCATGCGGCGCCGGAATTCGTCCCGGTCGATGAGTTTCGCGGTGCCGGCATCAATCTCGGCGAGGCGGCGCCGGATTTCCTTGTCCCACGCCTCCGTGGCATCCGCGTCGGCGGGGGCATCCAGGCTGGTTACCAGCGCATGGGCCAGTTCGGCCCGGTCTGTCTCGGACAGCATCAGTGCTTCGGAACGAACTTTTTTCAATGCTTCGGTACCCATGGTTCCTCCGGATATGCCTGTATCCAAACATCATATGCCCGGTTGAATATAACTAACAAGCATAGCAAGCCGGCATGAACCCCTCTTCCGTAAACGGAAAGGCGGTCAGAAGTCAAAAGCCGCCTTTCGGCGGCTTTTGATCATTCACTACCTGGACCCCGGCTTTCGCCGGGGTGACAGCTGATTAATGTGTCACTCTCGTGACGCCACTACCCGACAGGATCCGCACGCGTTCACCGGCCTTGAACGTTTCTTTTTCGTCGGCCGCCTGGGTTATCGCCAGCATACGGCCGCCGTCGAGCTTGACCGTAATTTCAACGCCTTTCTGCTTGGTGGTACCTTCTTCCACCGCCGAGCCGGCGACGCCACCGGCGACCGCGCCCAGGACGGATCCAACGACTGAGCCTTTGCCGTGCCCGATAGTACTGCCGGCGACACCGCCGACCACGGCGCCGGCCGTGGTGCCGACGCCGGATTTAGTGCCTTCGATTTTCACTTCGCGCACGGATTCCACCACGCCCATCTGCACTTCCTGGACTCCGCGCGTCTGCATGCGTTCGTAATCGCCGCCGCCGAGACCGCCGGCACAACCTGCAAGCAGCAGGGCAGTAGTGACACCAATGAGAAACAGGTTACGCATGAAAACCTCCAGATCAGATGAAACGGGAATGAAAGATAAACGTTAGAGACACCGCCGGGTTGACAAGTTCCGGCCTAAACCCGGGCGACATTATGACGCTGAAGCAGGTAATCCAGCCACTGATCGGTCAAATGCTCCTGTACCCGGTTCTGGGACAGGCGCTCGTCGAGGTTGTCGAGGTCCACGATGTCGAGCGGTTGGTCCTGCCACGAGCAGCTGAAAACCGCCTTGGTGCGCTTGCCGGTGGCGGGGTCCAGCTGCCATTGCAAGCATTGTGAGCACACGCCCTTAAGGCAGCATTGCATCGGCGTGGAAATCGAAGCCGTGGTCATCTGATTTTTCGCCAGGTACAGCGCCAGATCTCCACGCCGGCCGTCGCGGATCAGGCGCACCAGCCGGTTACTGCCGACCACCAGTACGCGAGTGACGTCCTGTAGCCGGATGGGTATATCGCCCAGCTTGCCGCCAGCGTATTGGCTGATGCCATCGAGCACGGGTGCCGTAACGCTGCGATCTTGTGGCCGTCGCGGTTTGACCGGCGTGCCGCTGGCGGTGATCCACAGCACCGCGTTCGCCGCGGCCTCGATTTCATCCTGACAGAACACATCCTGCGCCGTGTCGAAACAACCGGCGAACAGGACGCGATTGCCGTTTTCGCGCAAGGCCACGCCGGTGGATTGGACATGCGCCGCACCATGCCGGCCGCCGATGAAGAGAATGGTTTCACCACCATGCGGGATGGCCGCGCGCACGCCGGTCGGGCCCATGAGCGCCACCGGCTCGCCCGGTTTGAGCCCCGCCACCAGGCGCGAACTCGCGCCGCGTTCGATCACCATGAGCGAAACAATTCCCGTGGCCGGGTCCACGCGCGCGCCGGTCATGGCCAGCGCCTCGGTTTGCAGGCGCGTGCCGTCCACCAGCGCTGATTGCGTTTCGAAATTCTGCAAGCGGAAGAACTGCCCGGCCTTGAAGCGTTTCGCCGCCATCGGCGCGCGCACTTTGAGTTCCACTACCGAAGGCGTTAAGCGTTTGACCGATTCCACGCGCGCCGCCAGTGCTTCCTCGATGCGCATCCGGAATTGATGATACTCCCTGGCGTCGCCTTTTTGATTTACGCGCGCGCCGAGCGCTGCCACGATCTTGGGATAGGTGCGCAGCCCGGAGGCGACAGCCTTGACCACGCTGCCGTGAAACACCGGGTGCGTGTCGCCGAGAAAACTGATACGGCGGTCATTCAGGCTGTAGGAAGTGAATGGCCCGAAGTCGCCGATCTTGCAGTGCGGCGCCACCGGTATCGGTTCGAGCTTGCCGCCCACGTCATGGTGCGTCTGGTAGTGACCACGCTCCTTGTGAAAACTTCCCTTGTGCTCGAATTCGTAGGCCACGTTCGGGCGCGCACCGGTGGCGACCAGAATGGCGCGCGTCGGAATGATCACTTCCTCGCCGGTGTCCATCCATTTGCCGTTTTCGTCCGGCCGCAGCCGCTTGGCCACCAGCGCATCGACTTGACCATCCTTGTCCACGCGCGCCTCTTTCGGGTCGAGACCCTCGGCGTAATAGATGCCTTCCTCAAACGCCTTGGTGATTTCCTCGTGGTTGCGGATGTAAGCCGGCGACTGGTTCATGCCCTTGCGGTAGGCGATGGTGACGCCGCCCCACTGGCGGATAAGTTTTAAAAAATCCGGTTCGACGCCGGCTTGGCGGGCGCGTTCACGCTCCACACGGACCGTGCGCCCGTGAGTAAGAAATTCATCGAGGATCTTCAAGGAAGCGGCATCGAGCCCGGCGCGTACGACTGCTTCGTTTTTGGCCTTGACCAGTGTTTCGTAGCGTTCAAGCATCTTTTCAATCTGCACGATGTAATAGGCCTGGATCTCGGTGGCGGTGTCCACGCCGGTCAGTCCGCCGCCTATCACGATCGCCGGCAGTCGTACCTGAAGATTGGCCAGACTGGAATGTTTCGCCGCGCCGGTCAGTTGCAGCGCCATGAGAAAATCATTCGCCTGACGCATGCCGGGCGCGAGGCTGCCGGGAACGGGCAAGGCCTGCGGCAGGCCGGCGCCGATGCAGATGGCGATGTGATCGAATCCCAGATCCCAGGCGTCCTCGACGGTCAGCGTGCCGCCGAAGCGGATGCCACCGAACACCTGGAAATGTTGACGGCGCGCTAACGACAGGTAAATGAGCTTGAGAAAATTCTTGTCCCAGCGGTTGGTGATACCGTATTCGGCCACGCCGCCGAAGCCCGTCATGATACGGGTGTCGAGGGATTCCTCGAGGGTGGTGAATTCGCGGATCGGTTCGCGCACCAGCTTGTCGGGCAGCGGTTCGATTTTCAGACCCTCCGCGCCGACCACGGCGAAGCCTTCCATGAGCATGTGATGCGCCAGCGTGAAGCCCGCCGGGCCCATGCCGAATACCAGTACCTTGAGGCTGTTATAGGGTTTTGGCAGCCACTGTTGGGGGCGCAGCGGGTTCCAGCGAATCAGCAGGTCGTAGATCTCCACGCCCCAGGGCAGGTCGAGCACGTCGGTCAGGATGCGCGTCTCGGCCTGCGGGATATTCACCGGCTCCTGCTTCTGGTAGATGCAGGCCTTCATGCAGTCGTTGCAGATGCGATGCCCGGTGGCGGCGCACATCGGGTTGTCGACCGTGATCATGGCGAGCGCGCCGATGGTGTGGCCCGATTTTTTCAGGCTGTGCATCTCGGAAATCTTTTCATCCAGCGGGCAGCCGGTGAGTGTCACACCCAGCGGATTGACCTTCAGGCCCTTGTCCGGCTCACCCTTCTTTTCCGGAAAGCCCTTGGAGCAGAAATCGCCGTCGTGGTCGTGACAGTAGATGCAGTAATGGATTTCATTCTGTACCTCGCGCGCGTTCATGCGCGGGTCGGTGAGCTTGAAGCCGTCGCGCGTACGCAGGTGTTGCGGCGGCCCCGCCACGCGTCCGATGCTGTCGTTAATGGGAAAGATCGGCACCAGTTTCTGGTGATCAATACCCTCCGGCAGGCGAAAGCTGACCCAGCCTTTGACCGCGGCCTTGCCCTCGGGCACGGTGAGCGCGCGCAGGCACCAGCGCGTGAGTTTTTCAATCGGGTCGGCGTGTACCTTTTCGTCCTTGAGCAACTGTTCGCCGTATTTCGCTACCGCCAGCTCGCGGTCGGCCGCATCAAGACCCGCCTGCTTGAGTGATTGGGTCAGCCAAGAGTCCAGTTCGGCGAAATTCTCGAATTCCTCTTTTTTCAGCAGACGCCGGCGCGCGCGCCGCTGCACGAAGAATTTCTTGAAATGAAATATGGGATCGTGCGTCAGCGTGCGGATCCGCACCGCCTCCAGCGCATCCCGGATATTGAAGAGGTTGGCGATGAAATCATCCAGCACCGGCCCGCAGGCGAGCAGCACTTCGCTGACTTGAAGTGGCGCAAGACTTTCTTGTCCCGATCTCCAGGTGAGCAGGGCATCGTGCACCTTGGCGTCGTGCTCACGCAGGTGGCTCAGGAACAGGCTGTCGATTCGTTGCAGACCTTCCGGCGTGAAAAGCTCGGTGAAGGTGAGGCCGTGATTCAGCACCAGGGCCGGCGGCGATTCAGGTCGGGACATGAAAAATTCGGTTAAATCCGATCAGGAGATGGTTCGGCGAGACCGTATTGTATGTCGTGGCGCCGACGAATGCATGGGACGAGACGCAGCGACCGGCAACATGGAGCCGGTGTTTCATTGACGCGCTGCGCGCTATTTTGTCTTGCAGGTATTGATGCCCAACAGCGCCCAACCCGGGCACCAACCAAAGACCACAGTCAGAATGGGAATAATTCCGATCAGCCCAAGCCAGCGCAGGTCGCCCTCCAAGAAGTAGAGCAGGCTGAGGAGTCCAATACCTATGACGATGCGCAGAGTCTTATCGACAGGATGACCGACATTGCATTGCATAAAACCTCCTTTTGATCAGGGGAAATGTTCCAGCCATTATATAACGTGGGGCAGGACAGGCCTCATTTCAACGTCGCCACTCGCCCGATTTTCCACCGGATTTGGACACCAGCCCGATGTCCGTCAGTGTCATGCCGCGATCCACGGCCTTGCACATGTCATAAATGGTGAGCAAAGCGATTTCGACAGCGGTCAGCGCTTCCATCTCGACGCCTGTCTGCGCCCGGGTGCGTACCGTGGCGCGACAAAATACCGCAGAGCGATTGGCATCGGCAGTCAGCTCGATGTCAACAGCGGTGAGGGGAATGGCATGACAGAGCGGAATGAGTTCAGCGGTTTTTTTCGCCGCCATGATGCCGGCCACGCGCGCGACTGCCAGCACATCGCCTTTTTTGTGTGCGCCTTCGACAATGAGCCTAAACGTTTCCGGCTGCATGCGGATCAGCCCTTCCGCGACGGCCGCACGCTCGGTAACGTCCTTGCCGCCCACGTCCACCATGCGGGCCGAGCCGGATTCGTTGATATGGGTCAGCTTGCTCATGGTTAATATGAGTTTTTGCCGCAAAGACGCAAAGACGCAAAGATTTCTCGGGTTTTTTTCGCCTGATCTTTTCTTTGCGCCTTTGCGGCTTTGCGACAAATGATCATATAAATCTCTCTTCCTTACCTGGGCGCCGGATCATGGCGGATGCGCGGCAGCATCTCGGCCAGGTTGCAGGGTCCGGTGGTGGCGTTCAGCTGCGGCAGGATGATCTTGTCCATGCCGAGCGTGCAGGCGCCGGTGGAGCCCGGCAGGCAGAAGATCAGCGTGTCGTCGGCGACACCGGCGAAGGCGCGCGACTCGATGGTCGAGGTCCCGATGTCGGTGTAGGACAGCCAGCGGAACAGCTCGCCGAAGCCGGGGATGTGCTTGGTGAGCAGCGGCGTGAGCGCTTCCACGGTGATGTCGCGTCTGGTCAGGCCGGTGCCG
The DNA here is from genome assembly GCF_024653915.1 of Sulfuricaulis sp. Taxonomy (NCBI): domain Bacteria; kingdom Pseudomonadati; phylum Pseudomonadota; class Gammaproteobacteria; order Acidiferrobacterales; family Acidiferrobacteraceae; genus Sulfuricaulis; species Sulfuricaulis sp. Next base: position 10,300 of record NZ_JANLGY010000011.1, read on the forward strand.
CCGGTGCCGATGACGGCGTCCACGTTTTTATCCGCGATCCACGCGCGCACCTGCGTGCGCAGCGCCTCGATGTCGTCCTTGAGAATCACGCGCGCGGCGACCTTGTGTCCCGCGGTCTCAAGCCGTGCCTGGATGAGATCGCCGGAGGTGTCGTTCTCACGCGTGCGCGTGTCCGACACCGTGAGCACGGCGACGTTCAACGAAACGAAGGGGCCTTTTGCTTTTTTGCTCATTTTTGTTTACCCGCCTGCCGATAGGCATCCATGATGGGATGCGACCATAAATATACAGTCTCACGCCGTCGCGGGGAATGCATCCGCGGCGCCGGTGACTGGCGCCGAAATCCGTCGGTGGCTCGGCTCAATGCGACGCCGTCTGGGGGTTGGCGCGGGGGCAGACAAAGGACTCGTCCTGCATCACGTCAGGCGGCAGGCGCTCGATGAAGGGCAGCGGCTGGACGCGCAGGCGTTTGCACTCCGCTTCGACCGTGGCCGCCACGGCGTTGGCCAGGTCGAGATAGAGACCGCCGTTGTGTTCTTGCAGGCTGGCTCTCAGCGGTTCGGTCCACCGGCCCAGGTGCTGTTCGAGAAAAGTTTTGGCGGCTTCGCGCGCCAGGCGTGCCCGGGACAGCCAGCCCCGCGTCAACGCATATGATTCCTTCACCAGCAGGAGGCTGTAAAATTCAAGCTCCGTGCACAGATGATCCGGCAGATCCGGGTCGCTTTCGGAAAGTGTCAAGCCGAAGGCCGCGTAAAACCCATTGATGTCGGCGAGCTCCACGGGCCGCCCGGCGATGCGTCGGCCGTCGCCATAAGCCGTCTCGTGCAGTGACACCGGCCCCGAGCCGAGAAACAGGCGCATGTATTCCCGTGACGTCTCGTTCCCGTCGGCGTGGCGCCACCCCTGTTGCGCGCGCGTGAGCGCGAGCGCAACAGGGGGGGTGAAGCGGGTATAGCGGTCCGCTTCGTACAGGCGCGCGAAGTCCCGTTGCATTTCGTGCCCATGACCCTCGGCCGGATAGGCAAACCCGCGCGCGAGCAGCCGGAACACCGCCGCGCGTGCGAGCAGTTTCTGCGCCTGTTCTTCCGCTTGCTGTCTTTTTTTCATATGTATTTGTGAGATTTGTTACCTACTCGATCTTCAGCGGCACCCAGTTGGACCAGGCCTTGCGGGAACCGACCTCGCGCGCGCCGCCTTCCCATACCGCGAAGGCCGCGACGGTTTCCATGCCCACGGCGAGTTTCGGGTCGTTGTCGCCGCCGCTGAACGGATAAGAAATCACCACGCGCCAGCGCCCGTCCTGCCACAGCCCTTTGGCCTCAGCGCGCTGCTCAAGCTTGACTGTCATCGTGCCCCAGCCCTCGGCCATCTGATCCAGCACCGGCGTGCGGTTGGGGTGTGAGATCGGGTTGTCCAGGCCGACCGCGCCCATGTACGGTCGCGCATCGGTGGCGCGCAGCACCTGATCGGGGTAGATGTCCACGAGCGCATGGGGATAGAGGTCGCGTATCTGCGGCTCGCCGGCTTCAAGGTCTTTCTGGAAAGCGGCGCGCCATTGCAGAATCGTCACACGCGCGCCCTGGTGTCCCATCATGGGGGAGGGCGGCTTGTCCGGAATGAACTGGTTGGGAAGCTCCACGGCCACCTGGTCGCCGTATTCGTCCACCACGATGCGGTCGCTCCGGGCGGGATCGGCCCATTCGATGAGAAAGGCGATGCGGTGGCCGTTGTGCGCGGCCTTGACCTGGAGCTCCTTCACCGCCGGATCGAGATGGCGCGGCGTGGCCACCATCTGACCCAGCATCGGTACGCCCGCGGCCTCGATGTTTCCCCAATACGCGGCGCGCGGGTCATTCATGGCGCCCGGGTCCACGACCCATTTGGCGTGCAGCGCCGTTTCGGCCGACGCCGTGGCGGCCAGTATCAGACCCGCGCCCAACAGAATTGCATTTGACAGTTTCATCTCCGGCTCCTGTGCATCAGGTTGTATTGCTGCGATGAACCTTGAGTTTCTCGTCGTAGGCCGCGCGTATCTGGATCGGTTCCTTCATGGGCACGCGCGCGAGTTCCTGGCCCTTCTCGTCGTAACCGATGCTGGTGTTGCCCTCGACCTTGTAGTGATGAATGATTTGGGGCGTAGCGCCGAACAGCATCAGTGCGCCCAGGAGTTTTTTGTCCCCGGATGCCTTGCGGTAGGTGGCGATGGCCTCGCTCACCCCGTTGCCGAACATCTGCCCCAGAAACGCCGGCGGCACGTGCACCGGCGGGATGTAGTACACATTGGGCTCAAGCCCGAACTGCGGGTACAGCGGTTTGCCGATCTTTGCGATGTGCACGATGTAGTCGATCGGACTATCGGCACGCGCCCGGTCGGGCGTGGAGATGAATCCCTGCATACGGATCTTGCCGATGCAGGTGATGGTGCATTGAGTTTGCCGGCCCTGTTCCACCGCCGGATAACAGCCGACGCATTTTTCCGAGACGCGCGTCATCGGATTGAAGAAGGTTTTTTTGTACGGACAGCCCTTGACGCACTCGCGATAGCCGCGGCAGCGCGTCTGGTCGATGAGCACAATGCCGTCTTCGGGACGCTTGTAAATGGACTGGCGCGGGCAGGAACCGAGGCAGGCCGGATAGGTGCAGTGGTTGCAGATGCGCGGCAGGTAATACATCCACTGCATGTGCGGCAGGGTGAGAAAGGCGCCCTGTTCCATGTTGCCGAGGGAGTCGTCCTCGCCGATGTTCGGGTGGGCGTAATCCATGTCGTCGGGCAGGAAACCGAGCACGTGCTCGCCCTCGGGCGCGGCTTCGAACAAGGTCTTGCCGTGATAGACCTTGCCGTTGACGTCCTGCACGCCGAGTTTTTCCAGGATCTTCACGTCCCAGCCGAGCGGATAGAAGCCGTACGGTTTGGATTCGACGTTGTTCCAGAACATGTATTCCTGCCCGCGCCCCGGCGTCCAGGTGGTCTTGCACGCCACGGTGCAGGTCTGGCAGGCGATGCACTTGTTCAGGTCCATCACCATCGCGAACTGCTTCTTCGGGCGCGCGCCCTCGTAGGGATACTCCATCTCCCGGCCGATCTGCCAGTTGTAAACTTTCGCCATTGTCAGTCTCCTGAATAAGATCGTTTCACCGCAAAGACGCGAAGAGCGCAAAGAAACGCGTGTTCATTCTTGAGAATCTTTTCGTCTGCTTTGTGCCTTTGCGGTGAGTATTTATATATTGCGAATCCGCACGAAGCCGCCGCCCAGATAATTCTTGAACATGGCATTCTCGACCGTGGGCCGGAAACCGAGCGCGACCGGTCGCCACAGACCCTTGTTGCCAATCCCGCCATCTTCGGCCTTGGTGAATTTCACAAAGGATTCGCGCGGCGCTCCGGTGACGCAGTGCACGTCGGGCTGGAAACCTTTCACCAGTTCATGCGTGAACAGGTTGCGCGTGATGAGCCCCGCGGTCTGATGCGTGGGCTTGAGCCAGGAGCGCGTGAGCGCCTGATGGCCGCCGTAGCGGAACAACGCCTGGTAACGCGTCTCCGCGTTTTTGGCGATGCCATCGGGACGGGTTTCATGCGCCTTCACTGTGCCCGGCGTGGCCATGTAGCCGTTGAACCACATGCGGGTGATGCCGGCGGGCGTGCCGGGGTAGTAGCGGGCCCGCGCCATGCAGCGCGCCACTTTGTATTCGGCTTTGCGCTTGGGATCATTCCAGCCGCGGAAGGGCAGGTCTTTCGGGTCGCCATCGATCCAGACGTAGTCGCCGTCGTTGATGCCCATGGACTTCGCGTCTAGTGGATTGATGTCGACATACATCTCGCCCGTGCCCGGCATGCGTTTGTCGCGCCGGTACATGTCACCGAAAGGCCCGAACAGCGCGGCCATGTAGTCGGTGTCGATAGGCATGGTGTGCGCGCCGTGGCGATACTTGGGCGTGTGAAACACATGACGGAAGCCCAGCTCCGCGAGCGGATGTTTGGTTTTCATCAGTGCCGCGACGTCGTAGGTGGTGTTGCGCATCTGGCGCGTGATGTGCGTGCGGTCGCCTTCGGCGATGCCCCAGTCCTTGGGCCGCATGGGCCGGATCGCCGGGTGCGGCGCCGCTGCGATGGCGCAGGGATCGTAGAAGGTGGCTTCCGAGGGCTCGCGGTGAACCACCAAGTTCTCGCCAGCTTCGACAAACTCGATCTCCGGCCGATAGAACTCAAGCCGCCCGGTTTTGGTGTACCACGGCTTTGATTCCTGCACTTGCTCCCAGGAGCCGACGCGCGGATAGGTGCGGCTATTCATAAGCGCCGGTATGCCGAGTTTGGCGTTGGCCTCCAGATTGTCGAAGTGATAACCCTTGAGCGACGGCGAGCCGTCGATGATGCGTTGCAAGTACACGTCCACGCGCTTGTCGGCCACGAATTGCCACATCTGTGCCAGGCGCGGCTCATCCACGAGTTTCGCCAGTTCGCGGGACACACCGAGGTAGGTCTCGTTGTCAGAGACGGTGTTGAAGGCGCGCGCCACCGGCGTGCGCGGGTAGACCTGCACGAAGGGATTGGAGTTGGAGCCGGTCATGTCCGGATGCTTGAACTCCATCCAGGAATCCACACCGTAGACGATGTCGCTGTACTCGCAGGAGGCCGTCCACCACCATTCGTTGTACACCACGCACTCCACCCGCGGCAGCGTGTTGTTGACCACGTCGAAGTGACCCTTCTGGTTGCCGAGGCTCGAGTTGGAATTGACCTGCCAGATGCTCTTGGTGGGTGTGGGCATGTGCGCGCCCTGGGTGATTTTTTTGTTGCCGGCTTTCATCACGCGCTCGCCATTGGCCCAGTAGTGCATGGACTCGTAGCGAATGTATTTTTTTACTTTCACCGGCCCTTCGGGATCGAGTTGCAGGTGAAAGGGGTCTTCCATCGCGTACCGCGGAATGCCGGCGAATAATGAAATTTTGTAATTGCCGGCGTAGGAGCCGATGTTACCTCCGTGACGTCCGAGCGAGCCGGCCAGCGCCAGCACCAGAAAGATGGCGCGGTCCTTGTTGTCGTTGTTGAAAAACTGGTTCGGTCCCATGCCGCAGGCGATGAGCGTGTGACCCTCGCTCTCCGCGATGGTGCGCGCGAGGCCGATGGTGGCCTGCTGCGGCGCCCATGAAATTTTCTCCACCTGCGCCGGGGTCATGTTGTCGTCGAGATACTGTTTGGTGAGATCAAACACCGGGCGGCACGTGACCTCCGTGCCATCGACCAGCTTTACCTTGAACGTACCGGTGAGTGCGGGATTGACCTTGAGCTTGGCGAAATGCTCCCCCAACTGATCGTGACTGACGGCGGCAGGCTTGCCTTTTTTTTCGTCCCATACCACGAAGTCGGCTAATTCTTTTTTAAGGTGCTCCGGTACCTGAATGCCTTTTTGTTCGAGCATGGGCGGAGTCTTGCCCTGTACCACCGTGGTCCAGTTCGCAAGCTCGGCGTCCTGGTGACCGGCGAACACGTCGTGCGCCTTGAGCCGCTCCAGCGTATCGAGACGCACGAGCGAGGGCAGATCGGTAAGGCGTTTGACGAAGTCGGCGTTATAGAGATTTTCCTTGATCATCACCTGCGCCAGCCCGAGCGCGAACGCCGGGTCGGTGCCAGGGCGGATGACAATCACGTCATCACAACGCGCGGCCGTCGCGGAATATTCCACGGTCACGGCCACGGTCTTGGCGCCTTTCAGGCGCGCTTCGGTGAGCCAGTGCGAATCGGGCATCTTGGTGGTGATCCAGTTCATGCCCCAGGCAATGATGACCTTGGCGTTCTCGGTATCGCACAGCTCGAAGTCGTTGGTCTGATCGCCGGTCACCATGGGATGGCCGGGTGGGAGATCGGTATGGAAGGTGTAGGAATCCCAGGCGCCCGCGCCCTTGGCCTGATCATCCTTCACATCGCGCACTTTGGCATCGAGCAAGGCCATGCTGTTGGCGAAACGGAAAGCGCCGACGATGCGCGCCGTGCCTTGAAACGCCATGCCGCCGCGAAATTTCATGACGCGCGTGCCAGCACCCTCGGCCGCCGCCACCATGTCAGGGTCGTAGCCCTGGGCCAGCAGGTATTTCCTGCCGGTCTCGCCCGAGTAAGTCTTGGCGATGTTGGCGAGCGCGGCCGCGTGATAGCGGAAGGCATCCTCGTGCGCTACGCGCTCCCAGGAGTCCCAGCCCCGACGCATCAATGCAGCGGGCGCGGCGCCCGTCACCGGATCGCGCGGGAATCCCCGGTCCACCCACTCCTTGAAACCCTTGCGCAGGAAGGCGCCGTTGACGCGCCGGTCGCCGTAGAAACGCCGCGCCAGCACCAAGCCTTTCTGGCAGCAGCGCGGATCCCAGCGGTTCGTGGCCTGATTACCGTAGAGATCCCTGGCCTTGCCATAGCCGTAAGTCGGTTCGATGCGCACCACGACATCGTTTTTGACGTGGGCGTTGAGCAGACAATTATGCGTATCGTTCGGGCAGCACAGGAACACGAAGCTCTTGTCGGTACGGAAGATATCGCGGTAGATGCGTTCCCACTCGCGTGACGGGTAGTGCTTCAATGGATTTTCCACCGACACCGGCGCGAGATAACGATACTGCGCGAACAACTCCGCCGGCGCCGCCAGCGCGCCGAAGCCGGCGGCACCCGCCATTTTCAGAAACCGGCGCCGCGAGGATGAATAGTCTTTTGATCCGCTCATGAGGCTGCCTCCGATCGTTGCATGGGATTCGCACGGTGTCGAATTTTCACGGCGCATTACATTCGATACGTCGAGACTTGTCTTTGCGAAATATCAAATTTGACTTACATCAAGGTGGCTTCGCGGCGGGTGACCGATCCTCGCCTCGGCCCGGTAAACGGTATTGTCTCGATTGGTTGGGAACAACGATGGCGTGCGTATGCAATCGCGATGACTGCGTCCTGTGCGAAGGACGGTTGTTCAACGGTCTCGCGTCGAACCAGGTCTGTCGCGTCCGCGGACTGATCGCCTCCGTATCTTATCCCGCGCGCACGATGCTGTTTCGTGAGCGCGCGCCCGCCGATCGGCTGTTTATTCTTAAGTCCGGTTGCGTGAAACTGACCACGGCGCTGGCGGATGGAAGAGAGCAGATTCTGCGTCTCGCCCTTCCCGGGCAGATGTTCGGTTTCGAGTCCCTCGACGAAAGTTCCTATCCTTATAGCGCGTGCGCATTGACAGAGGCGAACGTCTGCGCTGTGCGCCACCGGGACATGATGCAGATCCTGGAGAAAGATCCCGGCGTTTCGCTGCGCATGATCCGCATGCTGAACGGCGAGCTGGAGCGTTCCCGCGCGCTGATCCGGGACCTGGGGCTCAAGTCGTCCACGGAACGCATGGCCTCGTTCATTCTTTCATTGATGCCGCTGCAACACGGTCTCGCCGGCGATTTTGCATTGCCGCTCACGCGCAAGGAGATTTCCGAGATGCTCGGGCTGACCGTCGAGACGGTGAGCCGCGCGATGACGGGATTCCAGCGCGCCGGCATCATCCGCGCCTCGCGTGGACGGATTCATGTCTTGGATACGGCCAGGCTGAAGGCGCTGGCCGAAGGCACGCCACCTTGCGCCGCGGTCACATGGCACGACGGTGCGGCACCGGCGGAAAGCGGCGTGAGCGCCTATGACTGCAAGACTGGAACGGGTTGATTTCTTCGGCCGAGGAATCGATGTCCGGAGGGGTGTGCTCAGAATGTATATGTATGATTAGCGGAAACCCAAAGGGGAGGCCGCCGTGGCTGAGCCGATAAATTACGGTCGGGAAGCGGTACCGCCGATCAAGCCGGCCGAGCAATGGCGTGAGCTCTTCGCCGGCGTCGCCGATGCAGCCTGTGCGGTGGACGCTGAGCAGCGCATACAATGGAGCAACGACGCCTTCGCGCGCTTGTGCCAGCGCGCGCCGGAACAGATCCACGGGCGGTTCTGTCGCGAGGTGATCTGCGGACACACGCTCGATGGCCAGCGCTTGTGCGGCGGTTCGTGCCTCGTCAGCGGTCGCTTGGCGCGGCGTGAGCCGGTCGAAAACTTCGACATCGCCATGCCCCAGGCCGGCGGCGTACCGGTGTGGGTCAATGTCGGCATCCTTTCCGCCCCGCGGTCGTGGAATCCCGTGACGCATGTTTTCGTGTTGCGCCCGGTCAATTTGTATGCGATCGTCAACCGCCTGCGCGGCGCGGCGCATCATGGGAGCGCCGCTGCGCCGGATGATCTGCCGCGCTTGACCCGGCGCGAGCGCGAGATCTTGCGGCTGCTCGCTCAGGGCCACGGCGCGCACGCGATCGCGCAGCAACTGCATATCAGTGCCCTCACCGTGCGTAACCATATCCGTAATATCTATTCGCACCTCGGCGTCCGCACCCGAGCTGAAGCCATCAGCTTCGCCTTCCGTCATTGTTTGCTCTGAGCCCGCCGTCCGCCGCCCCCGCAGCATAGTGTCGCACCAGTCCGGATTGGCCATAAAAATGGTTCATTCGGGTCATTCTCTTCTGGATATCGCTCGGTCACTATTCCTCCAAAGGGCGCTCCGCCAAAGCCGAATCGGAGTATTCCGCGAGAGCGCCGCCGCCGCATAAGACGACGGCCGCTTTTCGTAACCACCGAATGACAGGAGGATAACGATGGCCAAATGGTCCCGACGTGACTTCTTGAAGACAGCGGGCGCGACGCTCGCGGCGGTCGCCGCCAAGGATGTTCTGGCGCTCGATCTGCTCGCGCCGGTGGCCGATCCCCTGGGGGCTTATCCCTACCGCGGCTGGGAGACGCTCTACCGCGACCAGTACAGTTACGACTACGTCGCGCGCTCCACGCACTCGGTGAACTGCACCGGTTCGTGCACCTGGAAGATATACGTCAAGGACGGCATCGCCTTCAAGGAAGAGCAGTACGCCGACTATCCGCCGATCAACGCCACGCTGCCCACCTATAACCCGCGCGGGTGCCAGAAGGGCGCGAACTACCTCGAGTACGTCTACGGCCCGCAGCGCCTGAAATATCCGCTGATCCGCACCGGCGCGCGCGGCGAGGGCAAGTGGCGCCGCGCGAGCTGGGATGAGGCCCTGAGCTACATCGCCTCGCGGATCACCGCCAACATCCAGACTTATGGTCCGGACACGATCACTTTCTACTCCGCCATTCCGGCCAAGCATTTCGTCACCTTCGCCGGCGGGGCGCGGCTGGCCAACCTGATCGGTGGCGTGATGTGCAGCTTCTACGACTGGTACTGCGACCTGCCGCCCGGCGAGCCGATCACCTGGGGCGAACAGACCGACTCCTGCGAGGCCGCCGACTGGGTAAACTCGAAGTACCTGATCCTGTGGGGCGCGAACCTGCTCGAGACCCGCATCCCGGACGCGCACTTCATGACCGAGGCGCGCGCGCGTGGCACGAAGATCGTGGCGATCTTCCCGGAATACAACCCGGTCTCGACCCACTCCGACCTGTTCGTGCCGGTCAAGCCCGGCACCGACGCCGCGCTCGGGATGGCCATGGCCAACGTGATCGTGAACGAGGGCCGCTACGACGCCGCCTACTGCAAGCAGTTCACCGATTTCCCGTTCCTGGTGCGCACCGACAACAACAAGTTCCTGCGCGAGGCCGACGTGGTCTCGGGTGGCAGCACCGACAAGTTCTACGTCTGGAACACGGCGACCAACAAGGCGGTGCTGGTGCCCGGCACCTGGGGCGACAGCAATAAGACCCTCAACCTCGGATCGATCGATCCCGCGCTCGAGGGTACGTGGAACGTCACGACACGGGCCGGCAGCAAACAGGTAACGACGGTGTTCGCAATGTTGAAGGCGAAGCTCGCGAGCTACTCGCCTTCCGCCATGGCGGGCGTCACCGGCATCGACGCCGGGCTCATCGCCCAGATCGCGCGCGAGTTCGCCGGCACCAAGCCGGGGCGCATCATCGAGGGCGCCGGCACCAATCATTATTTCCACAACGACCTGAATAACCGCGTGCAGATCCTGTTGGTGGCGCTGACCGGCAACGTCGGCAAACCCGGCGGCGGCTTCGACCACTACGTCGGCCAGGAGAAGATCTGGCCCGAGCACGGCTTCATCAATCTCGCCTACCCGCTCACCACCGCCAAACAACGCTTCCAGAACATGACGCTGTGGACCTACGTCCACGCCGATACCGTCTCGGACGTGGACAGCGTACTGCCGCGGCCGTTGTCGCAGTACATCACGGAGAGCGTGAACAACGGCTGGATGCCGCTCTACCCGGAGGGCACGCTCACCACCGGCAAGACCCCCAAGGTGCTGATCATCTGGGGCGCCAACTACGTGAACCAGTCCAAGGGCTACGAGAAGGTCGTCAACACGCTGCTGCCCAAGCTCGATCTCATCGTCGACGTCAACTTTCGCATGGACACCTCGGCGTTCCACGCCGACGTGGTGCTGCCGGCGGCGAGCTTCTACGAGAAGTGGGACCTCAATTCGACCGACCTGCACAGCTACATCCACCCGTTCACGCCGGCGATCCCGCCGCTGCACGAGAGCAAGACCGACTGGCAGATCTGGATCGCGCTCGCCCAGGCCCTGCAGGACACGCGCTACAGCTACTACGACGCGAAGTTCGGCATGCAGCGCGATTTCTCGCGCCTGGTCGCCGACTTCACCATCAACAACGCGATCCGTGACGACAAGGCCGCCTGCCAGTACCTGCTCGACCATGCCGAGGAAACCGCCGGCGTTACCATGGACCAGATCAATACCCAGCCGCACCGCTTCACCCAGACCAGCGAGGTCTGGACCAGCGACATCAAACCCGGGGTCGCCTACTACGGTTTCCAGCGCATGACCGAGCACAAGCGACCGCTCAATACCCTCACCGGGCGCCAGCAGTTCTACGTGGACCACGACTGGTTCCTGGAGATGGGCGAGCAGTTGCCGGTGTACAAGCCGCCGGTGGATGTCGATGCCTACCCGCTGCGCTGGAACACGCCGCACGGGCGCTGGAGCATCCACTCCACCTGGCGCGACGCCAAGTTCCAGTTGCGCTTGCAGCGCGGACGGCCGATCGTGTATTTAAGCCCCGGCGAGGCGGCCCGGCGCGGGCTCGTGGATAACGACAAGGTCGAGGTGTACAACAAGAACGGCAGTTTCGTCGCCCACCTCAACATCTCGCCGCGCCTGCCCGACGGCATGGCCCAGATGTACCACGGCTGGGAGCGTTACTTCTTCCAGCAGGGCGGTTGGCAGACGCCGACGACGATCCGCATCAAGCCGACCCAGCTTGTCGGCGGCTACGGCCAGCTCAAATTCAAGCTCAACTATTGGGGTCCGACCGGCAACCAGAAGGACACCCGGGTCGAGATCCGCAAGTTCATCGGCTGACGCGGCGCGAGGAGGATAAGCGATGGCGACGATACAAAAACAGGTCCGGATGGTGTTCGATCTGAACAAGTGCCTCGGATGCCACACCTGCACCATGGCCTGCAAGACCATGTGGACCGACCGTAACGAAGGCCAGATGTACATGTACTGGAACAACGTCGAGACCCATCCGGGCGAGGGTTACCCGCGCAAGTGGGAAACCCTGGGCGGAGGCTTCGACGCCAACGGCAATGTGATCCTGAGCGCGCCGCTGCCGGAAATTGTCGCCAGCTACGGCGCGGCCTGGGAGTATAACTTCGACGCCGTCCTCAAGGCCGGCGGCGGCAGCGCCACCGCGGGTCAGGTGATCCCGATCCCCTCGCCCGACGGCTCGAATGCCTATGCGAGCAACTGGCAGGAGGACATCGGCGCGGGCACGAGCCCCAGCGACGCGCATTACTTTTACCTGCCGCGCATCTGCAACCATTGCAGCAACCCCGCGTGCGTCGCGGCCTGCCCGCGCGGCGCGGTGTACAAGCGCGAGGAAGACGGCATCGTCCTCATCGACCAGAGCCGCTGCCGCGGCTACCGCTACTGCCTCAAGGGCTGCCCGTACAAGAAAATCTACTGGAACCCGGAGGAGAAGAAGTCGCAGAAGTGCATTTTCTGCTATCCGCGCATCGAGCAGGGCCAAGGCAACTTCTGCGTGACGCAGTGCGCCGGGCGCATCCGCTGGGTGGGCTACGCCCAGAATACGGCGAGCAACGTCTACAAGCTGGTGGAGGTGTGGCGGGTGGGGCTGCGTCTGCACCCGGAGTTCGGCACCGAGCCCAACACTTTCTATATTCCACCGCTCTCACCGCCGACCTTCGCCTCGCCGGGCGGGCCGGTCACGAACACGCGGCGCATTCCGACCGACACGCTCGCCAAGCTGTTCGGCGACAACGCCCAACAGACCCACGCCGAGCGCGTGGCGCGCATCGAGGAGATTTTCGACATCATTGAGACCGAGCGCGCCAAGGTGAAAGCCGGCAGCAGCTCGGAACTGATTGACATCCTGGTCTCTGTATCCGAGACCGATCGCGTCCAGCTTTGAGGGGGAGGAGGCCATGATGACAGCGAGAAGGTTGCGGGATTTCTCCAGGGAATGCGCCGTGATCGTCCTGGCGGTGATGTTGTGCTTGTCGCCGGCGACTCAGGCGGCTGGGCCCGGCGGTGGGGGCAGAGGAGGGGGCGGTGGCACGACGGTTACCGCCGCCTATGTGCCCGGCGCCAACGGACTTAGCCCCTCCGATTCTTCGTGGGGCGCGGCGTCGGCGGCGACGGTGACGCTGGTGCGCTACATCGATTATGTCAGCAACGCCGATACCAACGACACCATGTGCATGATGCTGGGCAGCGCCATCAACCGCGCGGTCACGGTCAAGGCGGTGCACAACGGCAGCGACATCTTCTTCCGCTACGAGTGGAGCGACAGCACGGCGGATTCCACGGTGAGCGACACGCCGAAGTTCGCCGATGCCTTCGCCATGGAGATTCCGTACAGCGGCTCGAGCGGCACCAATCTTGCCATGGGCACGCAGAGCGGGCCGGTGAACATCGTCTTCTGGCGCGCGGACCTGTCGCAACCGCAGAACATCGTCGCCGGCGGCATCGGCACGCCGCAGCCGAGCCCGGATGCGCAGAACCTGATCCACTACCAGAGCTGGGGCAGCGGCCGGTGGACAGTGATCGTGAGTCGCCCTTTGACCGGAGCCTCGGTCAACCAGGTAACACTCGCCCGCGGCGCAAGTTACCGCGCGGCGTTCGCCAACTGGAACGGTTCGGCCCTGGATCGCAACGGGCGCAAGGCCATCTCCGGCTGGGGCACGTTGGCGATTCAGTGACACCCCGCCACGCGGAGGCAATATCATGGACATGAGCGAGCACGCAAAGGCGGCGGTCGCCGATCCGGACACCCGCAGCCGCGCCTACCGCCTGCTGGCTGAGCCGTTTCGCTATCCCACCGTCGCCTTCTTCGAGCGGTTGCGGGACGGAGCCTATGCGGCGGAACTGCGCGAGGCGTTGGCGGAGCTTGCGCATGCACGCTTAAGCGAAGCCGAATGGCAGGCGCTTGCCGACGGTCTGTCGCGGGCGCTCGCAGGATGCGCCTTCGAGGACTATGAGTCGCTCTACATCACAACCTTCGATGCGGGGGCCCCGCAGCCGCCCTGCCCGCCGTACGAAGGTTCTTACCGCGACGGCGTGCCGAAGGCCAAGATCCTGCTCCATCTGGCGGGCTTCTACAAGCATTTCGGCCTGCGCATGAGCACGGAGGAAGGCAAGCGCGAGCTGCCGGATCACATCGCCGCCGAGCTGGAGTTCATGCACTTCCTCGCCTTCAAGGAGGCGCAGGCGCGCGAGGTGGACGACGGCGCGCTGTTGCAAGGCTACGTGCTGGCGCAGCGCGATTTCCTGAGCCGCCACCTTTGCCGCTGGATGCCGCGCTTCGTGCAGGCGCTGAAAGCGGCACGCCCCGCCAGTGCTTTCGCGCTGTTGGCGGAGGCGGCGCATGATTTCTTCCAGAAGGATCTCGCGCTGGTGCAGGGTTATCTCAAGGACATGGGAATAGCGGAACCGCCCGCGCCACCGACGCGCGAGACGATCCCGATCGTGGCGCAAGACGACACCGCACCGCCCGGCGCTGAGCCGGACGCGGGCCATGTTGATCGATAGTTTCGGCCGGTGTATCGACTACCTGCGGGTATCCGTCACCGACCGCTGCAACTACCGTTGTTTCTACTGCATGCCGCGGACCGGCGTGCGCTTCGCCGCTGCCGCCGATCTCCTCACCAGCGAAGAACTGGCCCGACTGATACGCCTGTTCGCGGAGCTGGGCGTGCACCGCGTGCGGCTGACGGGCGGCGAGCCGCTGGTGCGTCGCGATCTCGCCGGGCTCGCCGCCATGATCGGCCGCCTGCCCGACATCGTTGACCTGTCACTCTCTACCAACGGGCAGTTGCTCGCGCGCCACGCGCACGCGCTCAAACAGGCGGGCGTGACGCGCGTCAATATCTCGCTCGATTCGCTCGACCCCAAGGTCTTCGCGCGCATCGCCTGCGGCGGCGACCTGCGCGCGGTGTTGCGCGGGATTGAGGCGGCGCTCGATGCCGGCATGGCGCCGGTGAAACTCAACATGGTGGTGATGAGGGGAATCAACGACCAGGAAATCGAGACGATGCTCGAGTTCGCGGTCGCACACGGCGTGGACCTGCGCTACATCGAAACCATGCCCGTGGGACCGCAAGCCGCCGACGGCATGGCCCATCATTATCCGGCCGCGCTGATTCTTGAGCGCCTGCGCCGGCACGCCGGCGCCGAGCTCGTTCCGGCGAAGGGCGGCCGGGGCGCGGGTCCGGCGCGGTATTATCAGATCGGTTCCGGCCCGGTGAGGGTGGGCGTGATCTCCGCGGTGTCGCGCCATTTCTGCGCGGGCTGCAACCGCGTGCGGCTGACCGCCTCCGGTGAGCTCGTGCTCTGCCTGGGACACAATGATCGGGTTTCTCTCCGCGAGGCGCTGCGCGGCGGATGTTCAGACGAAACGCTGAAGACGATGATTCGTGCCGCGGTGATGAACAAACCCGAGCGGCATGACTTTCAGAAAACGGGTGGAGAGATTGTCGCCATTCCGATGTCCGCGCTTGGCGGATGAGCGACAGCAGCAGGGTGCGTCTCGCGCACCGCTCGTGAATCGTGATCCGTAAGTCGTGATTCGTCTTCCGATTTACGGTTCACGGTTTACGAATCACGATTCACCGCCTCATTCCTCCGGCGGCAGGTGCACGAGATTGCGCAGGGCCTGCACGTCGCGGATGGTGATGTGATTGCCGTGCACTTCGATCAAGCCACCCTGGCGCAGTTTGGCGAGGATGCGCGACAGCGTTTCGGGCTGGATTGCGAGTCGCGAAGCAATGACACCCTTGGGTGTCGTGAGTTGCACTTCCGGCGAGGTCTTGACGTCGCGTGGAATCTGCTCGAGCAGGTACGCCACCAGGCGGTAAGTGGCGTTTTGCAACGTGAGGCTTTCGATCTGGTTCACCAGCATGTGCAGCCGGCGGCTCATGGAGCCCAGCAGGCCGAAGGTGGCTTCGTTCGATTCGCGCAGGAGATTGAGGAAAACCTTTTGCTCGAAGGCATAAACCCGGCTTTCGTTAATGGCCTCGGCATTGACCGGATAGCGTCCCTGATTGCCCATGAACATGACCGCCTCGGCAAAGGTCTCGCCCGGCCGCATGATCTCGATGATTTTTTCATCGCCCTCCGGCGACATGCGGAAGAGCTTGACCAGTCCTTCACGCAAAAAATAAAACCGCTCCGCCGCCTGCCCTTGCCGGAACAACGTCTTCCCGGCATCTAGATGGATATCCTGCATGCCGTTGACGAGCGATTGCAGATGCGGCTCCGACATGTCCGCGAACAGGTAGGCGCGGCGCAGGTCGTGCGCGATATCGGACGGTCGGTTCATGGTGCAATCATAACCTCAGTGAGGCCCGGTTGACCAAGGTCAATGCCCTTGCCGGCGTGGCGTTTCAAAGTGACACAGGTATCCGGTGTTGCCCGAAGCAAACGGAAGGAGAATGAAAGTCCAGCTACTGGTTTCGGAGTCGTGCGTCCCTTGTGAACAGGCTGAAAAGGTCTGGCGCCAGGTGGCGCAAGAGCGTGCGCTCGATTTTTCCGTGGTCAACCTGGCCGATCCCGAAGGCAAGCAGCTGGCCGATGAGTTACAGCTCAAAACCATTCCGGCCGTGGTGATCGACGGTGTACTGGTCGCCATTGGCGTGCAAAGCCTTGAAGAGGCGCGTACGCTCATTTCGCGGACATAGTTTCAATAGTTCTGGTTCTTCCAAGGGTATCTCTGACGCGGTCTAGGCCCTGACCCCGATTTGCGCTACCGTTCCGGGATGCTGAGTCTCGAAGAAGCCCGTGCCGCCATTCTCGCGGAAGTAACACCATCTGCCACGACACAGACGGTGTCGTTGTTGCAGGCGCATGGCCGTTTCACCGCGCAGGAATTGCGTGCCCAAGTGGACAACCCCGCGTTCGATAATTCCGCCATGGACGGCTACGCCGTGCGCACCGCCGATCTGGTCGCCGCCGGCTTTGTATTGCCGTTGCACGGCGAATGTCGCTGCGGCGATGCGCCGGGAAAGCTCAGCCCTGGATCCACCATGCGCATTTTCACGGGCGCGCCCATGCCCGAGGGCGCGGACAGTATTGTGATCCAGGAAGACGTGAAGCTTGAGGGCGGCAAGGTCATCTTCCCCAAATCAGTGCAGCCGGGCAGTCATTTGCGCCGGCGTGGCGAGGATTTCCGCCACAGCGATGTGCTGTACCCTGCCGGCCGCCGGCTGTCATCCTACGATCTGGCGTTACTGTCCGCGGCCGGTGTGGCGCAAATTCCGGTATACCCTCGGGCGCGTGTGCTGGTGGCCGCCACCGGCGATGAGCTGGTCACGCCCGGCACGCCGCTGCAGCCCGGACAGATATACGAATCCAATCGGCTGGCGACATTATTATTGTTGCAGGAGCTGGGAATGGATGCCGTGGACGGTGGCACGGTGCGCGACGATCCGGCGGCGCTGCGCGAACTGTTGAAGTCGTCCGCGGATTTCGATTTTGTCATCACCAGCGGCGGCGCTTCGGTTGGCGATCATGATCTCGTCAAGCAGGTATTCGCCGAGATCGGCGAGATAAAATTCTGGAAAGTGAAAATCAAGCCGGGCAAGCCCATTGCCTTCGGTCGCGTGGGTTCCCGCACGCATTTCTTCGCGCTGCCGGGCAATCCGGTCTCCAGCCTCGTGACGTTCAAGCTGTTCGTCGAGCCCGCGCTCATCGCGTGGCACCACGGCGTTTCGCGCATGCCGCAACTGGCCGCGACCGCTACCAATGATTTTCGTCGTCACCCCGGGCGCACCGAGTTCGTGCGCGCGCGGCTTGTCACCGAGAATGGCAAGCTCCTGGCCACCGCGTTGCCCGGCCAGGGCTCGCACATGCTGGGGCCGTTGCGCGAAACCAACGGCTTTATCCGTGTCGAGGCCGACAGCGCCGGCTTCAAGCAGGGTGAAACGGTGATGGCAATTCCTTTGAGCACGGACTTATGACGGCCATTGAACACAAGGCTATCGCCAGACATGAAATTACCGGCGTCATACTCGCCGGCGGACGCGGCAGCCGACTGGGCGGTGTGGACAAGGGGCTGGTGCATATGCATGGCCGACCATTCGTCGAGCATGCCATCGACGCCCTGCGACCGCAGGTGGGGAGTCTGCTAATCAGTGCCAACCGCAACCGGGATGTCTATGCGTCATACGGTTTTCCCGTCGTCGCCGACGCCATGGGCGACTATGACGGACCGCTGGCGGGGATGTTGAGCGCCATGCGAGTTACCGAGACGACTTATATTCTTGTTGTGCCTTGCGACACTCCTGCGCTGCCTTCAGACCTGGTTGAACGTTTGGCGAGTGCATTGACTCACGCGCAGGCCGAGGCTTCCGTTGTTTTCTGCCACGGTCGGATGCAACCGGTGTTTGCGCTAATGCGTAGCGATGTGGACGATCGTCTGGAGCAGTATATGACAGCAGGCGCTCGCGGCGCGGGCGAGTGGATGCATCGGCTGGGGGCGGTCAGCGTCGATTTTTCCGATCGGGCCGATGCCTTCGATAACATCAATACGCCCGAAGAACTGAAGCGTCTTGAGGAAAAAGTTCTTCAGCAAGCCTGACGCTCATCCCGGTTTGCGTCCGGTGAACATGGCGCGCACCAGATTTTCCCGGTGCACCAGGCTGCCGATAATCACGCCCGCGATGTGCAGCACCACCAGCAGCAGTGTCAGGTTGGCGAAGAATTCGTGCAGCTCTTCCCATATCTCATCGTTTTCATTCTTTCCATTATTGTGCACCTTGTCGTCATCATCGGCTAAGGCCTCGGCAATTACACCAGGCATCGTCATCGTGGCCCCGGTGGAAAGAGAGGCAAAGGGTCCGGTGCCTTGTTCCGCGCCCTCCAGGGCGAGCCCCGTAATCCCGGCGGCAAGCAGCGATACCAGCAGCGCCAGGACCATCAATCCGCCCAGCGGGTTGTGTCCCAGATGACGTTTGGATTTTCCGAGCGTTAATTCCCTGATGTAAGACAAAATGACCGAGGGACGGTAGACAAAATCGCTGAAGCGCGCGTATCGTGTGCCAACGAATCCCCAGACAATCCGTATCAGCACCAGGCCGATGACGGTGTACCCGGCCAGTTCATGCAGGCGGGATTCCTCGTCGCCGGTGAGCCAGGCAATGGTAAACGCTGCCACCAGCGACCAGTGGAACAGGCGCACCAGCGGGTCCCAGACCTTGATTGCTTTCTGCAAAACAGGTGATTCAGGCAGGTTCATGGCTGGCTCCTTGAATGTGACAAAGGCGCGAATGGTGCGGCAGAAGGAATTGGCAAGCGCGTACCGGATTCAATAGGCGATCAATGACTGTGTTAGGCTTGAACAGGCATCGAAGTGGCCACGAAGAGTGCATCAGCAGGGGGAGTCGATCATGCCGGAACTTTCTGAAAAGCAACTGCAGCAGTTCGAGCAACGGCTGAGAAATCGCCGTGAGGAACTGCGTGAGATTATTCATCGCGAGCTGGCCAACTCGAAGCAGGAAGACTTCACCGAACTGGCCGGCATGGTGCACGATGCCGGGGAAGAATCGTTTGCCGAGCTGCTGCGCGGCATCAACATTGCCACGCGTACCCGTGAACTTGAGGAAATCCGGGACGTTGAGGCGTCGCTCGAACGCATCAAAAACGGTATCTACGGCACCTGTGTCGATTGCAACGACAAAATCGTCCTCGAACGACTCGATGCCTATCCGACGGCGAAGCGTTGTATCAACTGCCAGAGCCGGAATGAAAACCGTCGCGGGGGACGCGACGCCACTCCCAGTCTCTAATCCAATCACCGCTGTTTATGCTCCCTGGACGGCCGTGGTGAGCGAGCGCCTGGTCAGCAGAACTTCCAGCAATTCACGGACCTTGCGTATCTCCGCGCCGAAGGGCAGTGATTCCGATCCGCGGAAGAACAATCCCTGCTGAATATTGCCGCGTTGCGCCGCCGCGAGCTGCGTCTCGATGCAGAACTGGCCGGCGGCCGGGTTGCCATCCTTGAAACCGCAATGCGCCAGGCACTCAAGCCGGCTCGGGCACTGGGAGCATTCAGGGCTCGCCTTGGCGCGCAGTTTATTTTCCTTGGCGAGATAATTTTTCAACCACGGGGTCAGCACGGCGCGCGCGGGCAGGCCGGCGGCGCTCATGAAGGTCACGATGTCTTTCGGCCCGGCCTCGGCCAGCACCTTTTTGAAGTTGGGATGCGCGTCGCATTCCTCGGTGACGGCGAATGGCGTGCCGATCTGTGCGCCGGCGGCGCCCATGTCGAACAGCTCCTTGAGCTTCTGGAATGAATTGATGCCGCCCGCCGGTATCAGGGGAATGCTGCCAATGGCGATTCCCAGCTCCTGAAACACGCGCCGGATCTCCTCCAGCACGCGCCCGAAATCGAATTTGGGATCGTTGACCTCTTCCATGCGCGTGGCGCCGAGATGGCCGCCGGCGTAGCGCGGGTGCTCGATGACGATGGCGTCCGGCAGTCGTCCCTTGCGCATCCATTTCTTCAGTACCGCGCGCACGCCGCGTTCTTCCGAAAGGATCGGGATCAGCGCGACGTTTTTGAATTTCTCCGTGAGCTCGGGCAGGTCGAACGGCAGTCCCGCGCCCGAGACGATGGCGTTTGCCCCGCTCTTGCAGGCCTGCACCACGAGTTCGGCGTAATTCGACAGCGCGCGCATCACGTTCACCGCGACGAAGCCGTCCGGCGCGATCTCGTGCGCCGCGCGAATCTCGCGATCCAGCGCCTCGATATTGGCGGCGCTGTGTACTTTCGGATCGTTGCATTTGCGCAAACGTTGCATGATGTCCGGGTACAGGCGTCGCAGGTCCACGCTGGCAATGGTGCCGACCGCGCCTTCCCGGGCGACGGCACCGGCCAGCCGGTGGCCGGAAATGCCCACACCCATGCCGCCCTGGATGATGGGAAGCAATTGGCGCCCACGGATAGTGAGCATGGGGAAAGAAGTATGAATCATGGAATAAGCTGGGCCGTGCAACACAACCTAGCCTAATTCGTGAAAAAAAGTGTTGATCAAGGTCAAGCTCGCGGCCGGGTGTAACGGGATCGCTAGCCAATATAAGGCAGCACCTGCCGGGTCAACGCGACTAGAACGATATAAGCGAAAATAGCGATCGCGATGAACCAGGCGGCGATGCGGATTTTTCTGGTTTTGCCGTATTTAAGGCCAATCGCGCCGACCACGATGTAGGCAACGAGCGCCAGCACCTTGGCCGTGAGCCAGCCGTGCACAAAGGGGTATTGCTGAATTTGCAGTGTTAGCAGAATGGCTGAAACCAGCAGCGTTGTATCAATAATATGTGGCGCCACCCGTGCCCATTTTTCCTGGAGCCAGGGCGACTCGCGGATCATCCAGATGCCGCGGATCACGTAACCGGTGATGGAAAGAATGACGCTGGCGACGTGAATGGTCTTAAGGGCAATAAACATCGGGAGTCCGGAGGGGTGGCGCCCTAAATTTATATTTTTTCAATTGACCGCAGGCCATGCGCATGCGCGGTATTGTAAACGAAATTCTCCCCCTGAATTTTTGCCGCCGGGAGTGTCTGCGCCGCCCAGGCTGACAGAAAGGAAGCCGGGTAATCATCCACAATGTGCAGGGGTTACTGGCCTGGAGAACGGTAAATACCAGCGTGGCCAATCTTTGAATGGTTCTAAACCAGAAATATTTGTATTTGCGGAAGGATATAATTATCTTTGATACCTATAACTCTAAAGGGGAGGAGAAGAGGTCATGACCGACCTGGGTGAAATTTTTTCCCGCACGTCAGACGCCGTTTTCGCGATCGATGGCGCCTGCCGGATTGTTTATCGGAACGAAATTTTCGCCGATCTTTTCCAATGCCCGGCATCCGAGGGGTCGGGCCGCCCCTGTTATGAAGTCGTGTGTGGCAAGACGCTGGGTGGCCAGGTTTTTTGCAGCCCTGACTGTCCGGTCGGAAAGTCCCTCACGAATGATCGTCCGGTCGAGAATTTTGATCTGATCATCTCTCCTGCCCACGGGGATTCAGCGTGGGTCAGCGTAGGCTCGTCCCCATTGCCGAAAACATTCCATCGCGCCGTCGCGGTCTTCCTGATCCGCCCCGTCAACGTCATGCATGCCCTCAATCGTCTCGCGCATGGCGGACCCTCCAAGGAAAACGACGAAACGGCACACCGGCTCACGCCACGCGAGCGGCAAATCCTCAGGCTGCTTGCCGAGGGCCGCAGTACCAAGGAGCTCGCCGATATTCTGCACATCAGCCACGTCACGGTCCGTAACCACATCCATAATATTTTTGAAAAACTGGACATCCACAGCCGGGCGGAAGCGGTGAGCTTTGCCTACCGCAACAGTCTCCTGTAGCCGCGCGTAATCTCCGGTTTTTTGCATCGCTCTTCCCCGTTCTCATATCCCTGTTTCCGGCGTGGATTGCCTGCCTGATGCAAATGCATCAAGCAAAATGACGCATTCGAATCATTTTTTCCGACTTTGATCGTAAATATATTGTTGCACGCGTGCGGCAATTTGCCGCACAGCGGTACCACCACAAATATCAAATATATATATAAGGAGGAGTCATGTTCCACAATTATTCTATAAAGAGTGGGTGGGAGGCTGCGCTGCTTACAGTGGCCATCCTGCTCGCATCGCCGCTGGCGCAGGCCAGTGCCATTCAATCCCAACCGCCGGAAAAAATCTTCGCGGCCGCCTGTTCCACCTGTCACGGATCGGGCGGCCGTGGCGGAGACTCATGGGTCAATGACGTCAATGCCCCACGCATCGCGGGCCTTAGGATGATCAGCGACACCGCGGCCAAAAACATGATCCGCAACGGATCGGACAACCGCGGCATGCCGGGTTTCGGGCCGGCGGAAATTACCGACACCGAGCTCAACAGTCTCGTCAGTTGGCTGCGCAATAACTGCGGCGGCATGATGGGCAGCTGCCCGGCGCCCGCGCGTCCGTCGGGCACGGAAGTGAAGGTGGACATCCTGGATGCCGATCCGTGGTACACCGACAAGGGCGTGGACAACGCCAACGACCCCTATGACGACACACGGCGTGTGGTGCTCGGCGCCAACCAGTACCTCACCGTGACCAACACCGGCAAGACCTGGCACACCATGACCAACTCCGCCGTCGGCAAGGACTCGGGCTTCATCGGCTACGCCGGCAATCTCGGCAGCGGCACCGGTTATTACTACGCGGATCAATCCACGGGGCTCGCGCCCGGCTGTGTACGCTATCTCTGCAAGCTGCATCCGTATATGCAGTTCGAGGCCTGCACTGCGGGCAATACGCCGGCGGAAATCACCAAGGCCTCGAAGGTCGCCATCGCCAAACCGGCCGTGGCGGGCAGCGGTGAGGTCTGGGTGAACGCCCAGAGCCAGGAGGAAAGCGCCTCCGACACGGTGGACGGCGCGATGCAGGTCATCGACTCCGCGAACTGGAACATCAAGAACTACATCGCCAACGTCGGCAACAACCCGCACAATGCCTGGCCCGGAAAGGGCAGCAACGGCACATCCTACGTGCTCACGGCCAACTGGCACGACAACACCTCGACCGTGATCAACGCCAGCACCAAGGCGGTGGTGCGCACCGCCGCCACCGGCGCGGCGTCGGCGCACGTGCAGGTATCGCCCGGCGCGGCCGAACGCTGGTTCGTCACCATCATGGGCGGCGTGGCCATGCAGGAAGTGGACGTGGCCAAGTTCGCGGCGGGCCAAAGCGGCGCCCTCGTGGGCAACCCCATCCGCGGCCAGTTCTCGCCGCACGGCATCTGGTTCTGCGACGATGGCGAGCATTATCTGACCGCCAACACGCTGGCCAACTCCGTGTCGCTCTACTCCGTGAGCCAGGCGAAACAGCAGTCCTTCGCCTCGACCGGCGGCGTCTCGCCGCTCGCGGCGAGCGTGTTCAACGGCTACGGCACCGGCGGCTGCGTGCGCGCTTACACCAACAACGCTGGGACCGCGTCGGTGTCGGTGTACGACATCAACCCGACGGGCGGTACGATCACGCGCAACAGCAGCGTGATTCCGGCCGCGTTGCGGGATGCGAGCGGCAACCTGAAGCTCCGGGACACCTCGATCTATCCGGTGCGCTGGGTGCATATGCCGATCCAGACGCCGGTGAGCCCGCCTGACGCCACCACGCACGGCCGCTTCATGGTCACCGCGAACAAGGCGTCGTTCAACGTCGCGGTCACGGCGCTCAGTTCCGCGGGCAATCCGACGGCGGTTTACACCTTCCCGGCGGGCCTTGGAGCGCACGGCGTGACCTACGGCCGCAAGGCGTTGTGCGACAATGGCGTTCCCAGTTCCATCTGCTACTACGCCTACGTGACCAATACCTTCGAGGATTACATCAGCGTCTATGACCTCGAAAAAGTGGCAAGCGCGGGCGCGCCAGGCTCGGCCGGCGAGCAGGTGAGCCTGCAGGGTTACGGCGCCAAGGCGTTGTGCAGCGGCCAGAGCTCGTGCAACGTGCCGATCACGACCTTCTGCCCCGACTGCCGCAGCGGGGCGCACGTGGGCGACGTGCCGCTCAAGACGACCACGACCGGCAAGTACACCTATCTGAAGGAAGAGGTGTGGCTCGACCCGCTGGCCACGGAGCTGCCGCTGGATCTGGACCTCAAGATCAACACCGGCGCGCAAGGGATCATGGTCGCTCCCGCGCCCAAGCCTTGGCCGTAACCGGCTGGTAATGCGGTAACAACAAAGCAGGGGGCAGCGAAACGCTGCCCCCTGCTTTCACGTCCATGAAAAGGCTTCTCCTCTTGTTCGCCCTGTTGTTGCCGGGTGTTGCCGCCGCGGAAACGACACCGGCGACGCTTCCGGAAATCGTGGCGCGCATCAACGACGTTGCAGTCACGCGCGCCCAATTCGAAACGCGCCTGGCGCAAAGCCGCTCGATGAACCCTTCGCTGTTCGATGCCATGGGCGCGGAAGAAAAGGCGCACGCCATGGTGCGCGTGCTGAACGGCATGATCCAGCGCGAGCTCGAAGTCCGGGAAGCACACCGCCGCGGTATTACCGTTGCCGAGGAGGAGATCGCGCAACGGCTGCGCGAGATGGAGGCCTCTTACGCCAACAAAGGCGGGCTCAAACAGGCCTTCGCCGAATTCAAGATCACGCCGGAGCAGTGGAAGGAAGAAACGCGGCGCAATCTGCTGATCGAACGGCTCGAGGCGATCGAGTCGGCCGCCATGCCGGTTACCGATGAAGAAGTCCGCGAGGAATTCCTGCGTAACTTCTGGAAGGAAAAAACGCCGCCCTCGTCGCGGGAGTTAGCCGAACACCGCGAACATATGCGCATGGTGATCCGGCAGCGGCGCTGGCCCGAGCAGCGCAAAAGCTGGATGCAGTCGCTGGCGGACGTCGCCCGCCTCTGGCGCTGGACGCCCGCCGCCGGCGGCGCACCCTAGCGGGTGGTTGTAGCGTGCACGATCCGACGATATAGCTGGACGGCGGACATCAGATTCCATCCCGGCCACGCATACGAAAGCGCGATCGGGGTTGCGACCGGATATACCCGGAATCCGGGATGAACAACTACCATCGAAGTCAGCAATAGCGCCGCGCCATACAGCCGCCGATGCGGCAACGCGCGCGTCCTGCCTTTTCAATTTATCGAGTGAATTCATATCCTGCCGCTGTCTGTTCCGCGGCGTTTGTTGGCGTATTTCTTGCTTGCTGCGGCATTTTGCCGCACCCCCGATGCTTGTGATACCGAGATTCCGGGTGACAGAATGGTTGCGTCAGAGGGGATTCGATCGTCATGCAGGCATTACAGGATATCTTTTCCAGAACGTGCGACGCCGTTTTCGCCATTG
Source organism: Sulfuricaulis sp. (assembly GCF_024653915.1). Classification (NCBI taxonomy): domain Bacteria; kingdom Pseudomonadati; phylum Pseudomonadota; class Gammaproteobacteria; order Acidiferrobacterales; family Acidiferrobacteraceae; genus Sulfuricaulis; species Sulfuricaulis sp. Next base: position 35,662 of record NZ_JANLGY010000011.1, read on the forward strand.
ACGATGCCTGCCGCATCGTTTACCAAAATGGAACGTTTGCCGAAATTTTTCTGCACGGCGATTCGGCGCCGTTCCCGCGCAAATGCTACGAAGTAGTTTGCGGCCGCAACCCGGAGGGAGAAGATTTCTGTTGCTCGCATTGCCCCCTCGGGAAATCCCCGCTGGAGGGCCGGCCCGTTGAGAATTTCGATCTGCGAGTCCGCTTGAGCGATGGGAAAACGATCTTGCTGGATGTGGGAGTCATGCCCGTTTCCAGAACGTTCGATAATGTCGCCGCGATTTTCATGCTCCGGCCCGTTGACCCCTCTTGCTCTCTTTTCCACCCGGCTGACGACAGGGAACAAACAAACGGCATCTCACCCGATATCGAGCACGGGCTTACTTGCCGTGAACGGCAGGTTTTGAAACTGCTCGCCGAGGGCCTCGACGCCAAGGCCTTGGCGAACGCGCTGCACATCAGTCATGCCACCGCCCGGAATCATATCCAGCACATCTATGCAAAGCTGGGTATTCACAACCGGGCCGAGGCGGTGAGTTACATTTTTCGTAACGGCTTGATGCGTTAAATTTTTTTTCTCTCTTCTTTAATGTAAGTTCCTGTGCCCCGGCCGCGTGCCGGGCTGACGCATTTCAGTTTCACGCAATGTCCGAAAAATGATGCATGTGCATCATTGTCCGGTTGTTGACAGTCCTGACATAGTTCCAACGTCCGTAAAAGCGCAGGAAGGGCGCGGATTATTCCATCATATATTTTTTATCATAAATAGATTCGGTTTATCCTGGAGGAGGCGGTCATGAAGTTTCTGAAAATTCCTGTTCGGTTTGTTGCGGTTATACTGCTGTCACCCCTGATGATCGGCAGTGCCTGGGCCATGGGTGGTGGGGGCGGAGGTGGAGGCGGCGGCGGTGGGGGTGGTGATCCGGTCGCCGGCGAAGCGATTTTCCAGGGCGTCTGTTTCGCCTGTCACGGAACCGATGCCGGCGGCCGCTTCGTGCGCAAGAGCATCCGGGACGCCTCGGCCAACAGGATCAGCGGCATGATCCGGATGCGGCCGGAGATGCAGTTCCTGTCATATCTGACCAGCACCGACATCGCCAATGTCGCCGCCTACCTGGCCGTCCTTCCCGAGACCGGCAACCCGGAACGGCTTTCCGGCAATGGCAATTCAACCAATGGCGAGGCTGCGTTCAGGAAAAACTGCACCGGCTGCCACTCCATGGGCACCAGCGCCCGGGTCGGGCCCGATCTGCTGAATGTGGTCCAGAGAAGAAGGCCCGTATGGATCCAGGCCTTCACCGTCGAACCCAAGGCCATGATCGGCCATGGCGCGTTCGGCACCGGTCTGGAAAATTATCCCTGGTGGATGTCCGACACCAACCTGTCCGATTACACCGCCCTCGACATCTGGGCCTATCTCAATCTGCAGCAGGTGCGCGTCGAGACCCCACCAGTCACGCTGACGGCCGCGGAATTCGAGGACACCAAGAATCTCTACTTCAACCGCTGCGCCGGCTGCCACGGCCTGTATCGCAATGGCGCCACCGGGCCCAACATCGGCGAGGTCAGGGCCAAGGTGATCGGCACCGACGGCTTGGGCGCGATGATGCGCCACGGCACGCCGGGCGGCATGCCCAACTTCGGCACCGCGGGCATTCTCACCGACGACCAGATCACCAAGATGGCCGCCTACCTGCAACTGCCGCCGCCGGAAGCGCCGCCGCTGCCGATGGCGGAGATTCAGGCGAGCTGGCAGTTGCTGGTTCCGGTGGCCGATCGTCCCACGGCGCCGCAAACCACGCGCGACTGGCAGAACTACTTCGGCACGGTGCTGCGGGACGCGGGCCAGATCGCGATTTTCGACGGCGACACCCGCGAGGAGATCGTGCGCGTGGATGTCGGCTTCGCCGTGCACATCCTGCGCTCGTCGAAGTCGGGACGCTACTTCTACGCCATCGGCCGCGACGGGCTGGTCAGCATGATTGACCTGTGGGCGAGCACGCCGAACCTGGTGGCGAAGGTGAAGGGCTGTCACGACGCCCGCAGCGTGGACGGCAGCAAGTTCACGGGCTACGAGGACAAATACCTTATCGAGGGTTGTTACTGGCCGCCGCAGTACGTCGTGTACGACGGCCTGACGCTGGAGCCGCTGGCGCGCAACGACATCCCCCTGACCAGCATCACCGGGGAGACCCTGCAGGAGGTGCGGGTGGCGGCGATCGTGGCCTCGGAGTTCGAGCCGGTGTGGGTGATCAACCAGAAGGAATCCGGTTACGTCGGCATCGTGGACTATTCGCAGGCGGGCTTCCCACTGGCGGCGAACATCGCCACCGAGAAATACCTGCACGACGGCGGCTGGGATCACACCAGGCGCTACTTCATGACGGCGGCCAACGCCAGCAACAAGATGGTGATCGTGGATACCGCCACGCGCAGCTTCGTGACGAGCTTCATCACCGGCAGCGTGCCGCATCCGGGCCGCGGCGCCAACTGGTACGATCCGGAGTATGGCTGGGTCAACGCCACGCCGCATATCGGCAGTCCCCTGCTCGCGGTGTACGGGGCGGACCCGGTGGGCCGGCCGGACGTTGCCTGGACCGTGGTGCGCAACATCACGCTGCCAGCCGCGGGTTCGCTGTTCCTCAAGACGCACCCGAACTCTCCCTGGGTGCTGGTTGACATGACCCTGAGCTCGACCAACGACAAGCAGGTCTGTGCCATCGCCAAGGCGACGGGCACGGTGGATCGCTGCTTCGACGTGGCGACCGCCGGCAAGGCGGTGCACCAGGAGTTCAACAGGGACGGCAGCCAGGTCTGGATATCGGACTGGGCCGGCGAAGGCGGCGGACAGGTCATCCTGGACGGCACCACGCTGGCGGAGATCGCGCGGATTCCGCTCCCCGCGACCACCGGCAAGTTCAACGTCTATAACACGTCGCACGACATCTACTGAGTTTCAAGGAGGTAACACGCCGGGCGCATCTCCCAACGGGGATGCGCCCGGCTTGTGTTTGACGCCGGTTGCGTCCGTCTGGGACACGGCGAGATCGAGCTGCGGTCGCCCCAGGCGTTGGCCCGGCTGTCGCGGGGCGAAAGCGAGTGATCCTTAAATCACGCAAGGGCGTTTCCACGTTTTTTTCGAATCGGCGTAACCTTTTGAAATCGGGTTTCGCGGGCCTAAATCTGTAACCAAAATCACACCGCCGGGGCGGAGGACTTCACAGCCGCCCCGCTTTTTTTGCGGCGGATTTTTTGAACTATGCTTTCCTATGGATTAATTGAATAGCAGGCAAATCAAAGCATTTCGCATACCTCATGGGGGAGGTTCCTGATGAATAATTGTCGAACGCGAGCGGCCGTCTCGTGCTGCGCTCGGTGGACAGCAGCAGCGATTCTGTCCGGTTTCCTGAGCGCGGGAGCAGGCGCGGAAGATCAGCGCCGCGACTACCTCGTGTTCCTCGACGCTTCCACCCAGCATCGCAGCGGTTCGCCGGTGGGTGACGAGATCAAGCGCAACGAGGGTGAGGCGAAGGCCACGTTTCTTTATTCCTGGCAGGACGACCGCTACCGTTTTTTCGGCGAGGCGCATGCCGCCGACGAAGGTGAATATGAACTCGCGCGGCTGCAATGGGGCTGGCGCTTGGCGCCGCAGACCACCGCCTGGGTCGGTCGCTTTCACAATCCGCAGGGGTACTGGAACACGCAGTATCATCACGGGGCCTACCTTCAGACGACTATCCGCCGCCCCGGCATCGAGGCGTTCGACGGACACGAGGGCGGCGTGCTGCCCTCGCATTTCATCGGTGCGCAACTCGACGGCGTGCGGCAGGCGGACCAAGAGGGCAGCCTGCGTTACGAATTGGGGCTGGGCGTGAGCGGCCAACTCGACGGAGAAGGGCTGGAGTCGCCGTTGATCGTGGGTCCGCAACGCTCGGCCAAATCCACCGCGAGCCTGCGGTTGACCTATAACCCACAGGAGGGAGGCCTGGATTCCTTCGGCCTGTTCGTCGGCCGGAACCAAATACCGGCAAAGGAACTCGACTTTCGCGAGGTGCGCCAGACCGTGGCGGGCGTATCCGTCAACAAGGTCGTGGAAAACCTGCGCTTCGTCGGCGCCGTTTTCTTTTTGCGCAACGAACTGGAAGGCGGCGCGACGTCCGGCACCGCGGGCGGTTTTGCCAGCGCCTATCTTCAGGCTGAATACCAGTGGAACGCGTTGTGGACGCCGTATGCGCGCGCCGAGGGAACGCGCGGCGCGGACGATGATGCTTACCTTATGCTGTTCCATCATTTCGTCAAGGGCCGCGGTCTTGCCGGCGTGCGCCGCGATTTCGGGAAGAAGCAGGCGCTTAAGCTCGAATTCGCGCGCTCGCGCATCGAGGCCGGACGCTACAACGAGACAGGCATTCAATGGAGCATGGTGTTTCCATGAAGCGACGTTTTTCTTTCACCGGTCTCATGCTGTCGGCGGTACTGATCGCCAGCACCTTCGCGCTGCCGCTGCCGGCGACGGAAGGGCGCAAGCTCGTGCTCGTCGCCAGCCACCAGTCGGATGCCGCCGCGCTTTCCCCGGAGGAAGTGCGCAAGCTCTATCTGGGTGTCGCCGTCACCAAGGACGGCAAGACTTTCCTGCCGTTGTGCAACCACACCAATACGGTGGTGTACGAGGTTTTCATGCAAAAGGTCATGTACATGTCCGGACCGGCATATGAACGCGCCATGATGACCCGGGTGGTGCGCACGATGAGCAGCCGTCCTCCGGAATACTCCGCGGAGAAAGAGTTGTTCCGAGCGCTCGCCACAAACCCGAATGCCGTCACCTACATGTGGGCGGACAAGGCCGAGGCCGCGGGACTGAAGGTCGTGGCGGAACTATGGCGCGAGAAATAACCCGCCAGGTTCTGCACGGCCTGACGACGCGACTGGCGCTGGGCGTGCTGGCGCTCGGGACACTGCTCGGCGCGCTGTTGCTTTCGGGGGTGCTGTATTTCGTTGTCGAGGATTACAAGGCGCAGTTCGTCAATAACGTCCGCTCGCAATCGCGCATGCTCGCCGGCCTGGTCGGCGCGGAGCTCGACGACCGGGCAGAGATCCAGTCGCTTTTCAGCGAACTGTTGCTGGGCGGCGAAGTGGTGTACGTGGAAGTGGCCATGGACGATCCCGACGATCCGCGCGCCATCGCGCCGAACGACCCGCAGGGCAAGCGGGATTTCAAGGAGGATTTTTTCTTCGGTGAACACGGCGACAACGTTTATTACATCTCCGCGCCGGTCGCGGACAGAGACGCACGCCCGCGCGGCACGTTGAATCTCGGCTTCGACGAAAGTTACACCCGCGAGCAGATCGCCCGTATCTACCGCCGCGGCTTTTATTTCGCCGGGGGCTATACGATCCTGCTGCTGATTCTGGCGATATTGCTCGGCATGCACCTGGGACGGCCGCTCCGGCAACTGCGCGAGGCGTCGCGCGAAATCGCCTCCGGCCATTTCGACCGGCCGCTGACGGTGGACAGCCGCCTGGCCGAAGTGGCGTATCTGTCCGAGGACCTGGAAACCATGCGCCGCGAGCTGATCCACCGCGGGCGCGAGATCGCCGCGCGCGAGGAGCGCCACCGCGCGGTGCTGGAGCACGCCGCCGAGGGCATCGTCACGCTCGACGGCCAGGGGCGCATCGAGAGCTTCAATGCGGCGGCGGAGCGGATTTTCGGTTACTCGGCTACCGAGGTGGCCGGCACGCCCTTCACCCGTTTTTTCAGCCTCGCCGAGGCCGGCCGGGTGATCGGGCCCGACGGCCTGCCGCACATTGCCTCCGGCGTTACCCTGACCGCCCGGCGCAAGGATGGCGGCACCGTCCCAGTCCAGCTTTCCATCGGCGCCTTCCAGCATGGGGAGGAGAAGCTGTACACCGTCGTGGCGCAGGACATCAGCGAGCGCATGCAGTTCGAGGAGAAACTCGCGCGCCTCGCGTACTACGACCCGCTCACGGGACTGCCCAACCGGCGGCTGTTCCACGATCGCCTGGCGCAGGCGCTTGCCCGCGCGCAGCGCAACGAGAAACTCGTGGGGATTCTTTTTTTCGATCTCGACCGCTTCAAGGAGGTCAATGACACCCTCGGCCATTTGTTCGGCGATCTGCTGCTGCAAGCGGCGGCCAAGCGTTTAACGGAAGTGGTGCGCAAGGACGATTCCATCGCGCGGCTCGGGGGCGATGAATTCACCATCGTGCTCACCGACATCTCCAACGTCGAGGACGCGGCACAGGTGGCGGAAAAAGTCATCGGCCTGTTCTCGAAGCCGTTCCAGATCGGCGAACACGAGGTCTTCGTCTCGACGAGCATCGGCATCACGATCTATCCGTTCGACGACAGCGACATCGAGAACCTGATCAAGAACGCCGACACGGCGATGTACAAGGCCAAGTCGCTTGGCCGCAATAATTACCAGTTCTACGACGCGCGCCTGGGCGCGCAGTCCCAGGAGCGGCTGGTGCTGGAAACCTCGCTGCGCAAGGCGGTGCAGCAGGGAAATCTCACGCTCTACTTCCAACCGCAGGTGCTGCTGCACTATCAGCCGCAGTACGACCGCTTCAGCGGCCAGATCGTGGGCGCGGAGGCGCTGGCGCGCTGGCAGCATCCGGATCTGGGATTGCTGTACCCCGAGCGCTTCATCGCGCTCGCCGAGGAAACCGGGCTTATTATCCCCGTGGGCGAGTGGCTGCTGCGCGCCGCCTGCGAGCAGAGCGTGGCCTGGCGCAAGCAGGGTCTTCCGCCGCTGCGCGTGGCGGTCAACATCTCGCCGCGCCAGCTCCAGTACAAGGGCATCGTGGAGCAGGTCGGGCGCGTGATCGAAGAGACCGGCGTGGATCCGGCGCATCTCGAGATCGAACTGACGGAAAGTCTCATCCTGCACAACCACGCGGAAATCAAATCGGTGCTGTTCGAGCTCAAGAACATGGGCCTGACTCTGGCCATCGACGACTTCGGCACCGGCCACTCCTCGCTCGCCAACCTGCAACTACTGCCTATTGACGCCGTGAAGATAGATAAATCCTTCGTGCACAACATCACGCACGACGAACACAGCGCGGCGATCGCCATGGCGGTCATCGAGATGGCGCACAAGCTGGGCATCCGGGTGGTGGCCGAGGGCGTGGAGATGGAGGAACAACTGGTTTACCTGCATTCGCACCAGTGCGATATCATGCAGGGCTATTACTTCAGCCGGCCAGTGCCGGCGGCGGATTTCGAAACGTTGCTCAACGCCGACATGGAGATGCAGAATCCCCTGAAATCCTCCCGGGACAGTCCATGAGCCCGCGCCTGGAAGAAACGCGGGCGTTGCAGCGATTCACCCTGGTTTTCGCGGTTCTGGCGCTTGCCATGGTGGGCGCGCTGCTCGCCTGGACCAGCCATGTCCGTTACCGGGAATTCGAGGCGCATCAGCAGGAACTCATGCGCAGCTCGGTGCAGGGCGCAGCCGGTGAGGTTGGCATTTTCCTCAACGAGCTGCGCCGCGCGGCGCGTCTATTCGCGGACACGGAAGCAACGCGCCTGCAGCGGCTGATGCGCAACCCCGAGGACTACGGCCTCTACGATGCCCTGCAGGCGTCGGTGAAATCGCATTTTCCCGAGGCCTTCGCCCTTACCATCGCGGACAAAAACGGCAAGCCTTACGTCACCGATTTCGAGGGTCGGGTGGAGGAAATATGCGTGAAGGACATGCGCCAATTCGCCGCCGACCGCGCGCACAGCGGTGTTTACGTCCACCCCAACAACCAGATGTACCACTTCGACATCATGGTGGACTGGGAGCGCGGCGGAAAATCCATGGGCATATTTTTCGTGAGTTTCTCCGCCGATATCGTCGCCCGTATCCTGAAGCACGGCGAACTCCCCGGACACAAGCTGATGCTGCTCAAACGGGATATCCCGGACCTTATCGAGATCACGTCCGACGGCGTGCGCATCGTTCTCGATCGCGAGTTCAAACTGAGTCCCGAGGAAATGCGCCGCATCGGCCACTCGGTTCCCGTCGAAGGCACATTCTGGAATCTGGCGGATATGCCAGAGCCCGGGTTGTTTGAGAACGCGCGCCGCGACATTTGGCACGAGGCCTTGACGATCATGGCGATGGTCTTCGCGGTCAGCGTGGTAATGGTGGTATTGCTGTTCCGTTATCATCGGCGCAACAAAAAGCTCGAATATCTCTACACGCACGACACGGCGACCGGCTTCCCCAACCGCTATTTTTTGCTGGACCGGCTGCAACATTGCCTGCATGAGGGGCAGCAGAAGAATTCCTCTTGCGCGCTGCTGCTCGTTGATCTGGGCGGTTTCCGGATGGCGAGCGGCAGCTTCCTCAATCACCGCAACAATTACCTGCTGATAAAGGAAGCCGGCGACCGCATCCGGCGGACGATAGGCGAAGTAGACGTGCTCGCTCACCTGGCGGGCAACGAATTCGCGGTTCTGCGATTCGGCATGGACGCGGAAACCGCGGTCAATACTGCGGGCGCCATTCTTGCGTCGCTGAAGCAGCCGTTCACCGCCGACAAGAGCGTCACGCTCCCCAAGGCAGTCGTTGGGATTGCGATCTCGCCCGAGCACGGTGAAGACGCAGAGACCCTGACGCAGCACGCCACCGCCGCGCTGTATGCGGCGCGGTTGAACGCCTCGGGTGTGGCGATATTCGCCAACCAAGCCTGAAGCCATCTCAAAAATACCCATGCGAACATTTGGGTAGGCATCGCCCACCATATAGGGCTTCGATGGCTACTCAATGGTGGGCTGTGCCCACCCTACATTTTTGGATTAATCAAACCTTCCATAACGTGCCGCCGGAAGACGGCGTAAGCGGAAGACAGGTTCCATCCCAGCCACGCATACGAAAGCGCGAGCGTGGCCGCCGCCGGATACACCCAGAATCCGGGATGGAGGATTGCCACGGTTACCAGCAACAACGCCACGCCGTGAATCCACAGCTGCGGCCGGGTGCGTGTGTCCGGCATGATCTGTTTCATGTTCGGCAGGGTGCCGCGCACGTTCTGTTCGTGCAGATGCAGCCAGGTGAGAAACGGCACGATCTTGTACAGCATGCCATGAATGGCGCTGGAGGCAAAACCGGCGATCAGCCACGTCCCGAGCATCAGTTCCAGGCGCGGAAAGTTCCCCGGCGCGAACCGGAGCGCGAGCCCCATGACGACACAGGCGAGCAGGCTCGTCATCGCCAGTTGCCAGAAGCGCAGGGTGACGTCCGGCAACTGGCGCCGCCGCTGGCTTTGCAGACGCAGCGTCACGATCGCGAACGCCGCGAGGCCGAGACCGATGACCACCGCCAGCGCATTGGCCATGACCGTGAAAAAGGAATGTTGCGGCGCCAGCAACAGGCCCAGGCTCCAGGCCGGCAGCGCCGCGAACAGCAGCGGTGCCAGCCGGCGCGTCATCCATGCCGGGTAGGCGGGCGTGAGCTGGAACATCGGCACCACGTGGAAGGCCACGCCCATCACCAGCAGCCCGACCCAGCCGAGGAATCCCCAGGCGAGATGCATATCGGTCCAGTGAGCGCTGGCCGAGCCGGCGGCGGACGTAGTCCGCGATATTCCGATGATGATGCCGAAAACCACCGTGACCAGCAACGCCATCAGTGCCAGACGCAACGGCCACACCGCCGGGTTGGCGCGATCCGCGCGCCACAGGCTCCACCCGGCCGCGGCGATGAACAGGGCGAATCCGCCGCCGAGCAACCACAATGCCGCGCGCAGCAGCGGCGGATGCGAGGCCGCAAAACCGGCGCTCAGCGCCAGCGTGCCGAGCGTGAGCAGCCCGTGCACGGCACCGCCCACGAGTTTCGGTCGGGCGATGGGAGAGCTCGCCAGTACCGGCAGCAATTGCATCAGCGCGCCCAGCATGGTCATGGCGAGGAAACCGAGCGTGAACAGATGGGTGAGCGCGAGCGTGGTTGGAGACCAGCGCGAGGCCAGCGCCTCCGGGCCTTGCCACGCGAGCAACGCCGCCGCCAGCAGCGCGAACCACGGCGCCGTGAGAAAAAAACGCAACGGCACGGTAAACGGCGGCGCCTGATCGAGGCGCAGATCCGAGGCGCTCATGGGTCAAACACCGTCAAGGATATGTCGCACGGCCGACCGCGCCTGGTCATCGTGTCGCCGCCAGATGAAAAGTTCGCAGGAGCTGTCGCCGGCGCCGCGCGCCTGCCAGTCAAAGCCGGTCTGTTGCAGCAGCGGGTAGAGGGGAAGAGGCTCGTGCGGCAGGAAGGCGCGCAAATATTCTCCGTCGCCGAGCGCGTGGATGACGGCCAGCACCCGCTCCATCGGTTCGGGCGGCGGCAGACCGCGGGCGTCCAGCCGGTGCTCGGACGGCATGGCGTCGTCAGGCTTGAGTGAATTGTCCGGCCAGCGCCGGCCCCTGCGCGCCCAGCACCTGATCGGCCAGGCGATAGAGGATGTTCTCCTCTTTCATGTTGTGCTGCTGCATCAGGATGAGCAGGGTTTCGGTGGCGCCAAGCAGGCGCTGCGTATCCTGTGCCTGCGCGCCTTGCTGCATGTCGCGGAACAGCGTGCGCATCTGCTCGTGTTCCATGCGCATCACCTGGGTCGGGCCGCCGGCGCCGATGACTTGTTCCAGCGCCGGGAACAGCGTCTGCTCCTCGAAGGCGAGATGATGGTTCATGGCCTCGATAAAGGCGGTGATGTCGCGCTGCGCCTGCGGCCATTCGCCCCGCGCGGCGTGTTTCTCGGCGCTGGCGAAGAGCTCGTCGCAGCGGTGGTGATCCTGCGCCAGCGTATCGCCGAGGCCGGGGGGATTTCGTGGTTTGCTCACGGTTTCCATGGGCGCACTCTTGGGCCTGCGGCGCCAATGCGCATTGATTTACATCAACGGGGCTGTCATCGTCGTGTAATGCCCGGATGACCGCGGGGGTTTTGCGCGAAAGCTAGCCGGGGTTTCCGTCTGCGCGCGGCCGCAGGTACATCGGCGCATACAGCCGGGCCCATAACAGGAAGGCCAGCAGCCAAACAACCGCCGCCAGTACATTCAGTATGCTGCTGGCAGCCGCGGGCGCGAACTCCGCGGCGATGCGCAATGCCGCGACCAGGTTGATGCCGAACAACACGCGCCAGGTGAGATCGTCGGCTTCGAGCGCGCGGCCGGAGTGGCCGAGCGTGACGCGCGAGGCCATGGCCACGATCATGCCGCCGAAGAATCCGATGCCGAGCGCGTGCAGCGGCGCGCGCGCGAAATAATCCGTGCCGGTGACGAGCAGCGTCAGGCTCTGCGCGGTGAACAGCGCCATGCCGATGCCGAGCCACAGGAAGGCGATGTGCAGCATCGCCAGCAGGCGCGCGTGAAAGCTGCGGCGGAATTGCCACAACCACGAGTGATGCAGCGCCGCCGCCGCCAGCGGCGCGTCCGCGAGAAAGCGCCACGCCGGCAATCCGGCGAGCTCGAAGGCCGCGTGCGCCACGACGCACACCACCATCAGCGGCGGTGTCCACGCCGGGCGCACCATCAGGTAATTGATGAGCGCGCTCTGGGTGAAAAACGGAATCATGCGATGCGCTACCAGGAACACCACCGGCATCAGAAACAGCCATAGGCCGATCTCGCGCGCCAACGTAAACGCCAGCGGCGACTGGATCAGGACGCCCGTGAGGAAACACAGGATACCGACTGCGCCGGCGGCGAGCGCGAGATTGAGCAGGCGCTCATGCGGTCCGTGTTTGGGTGCCTGGCGGAAAACCGTGAACAATGCATGGAGCGCCAACGCCCATCCCAGCAGTTGCAGGACCAGTGCCAGCGCCACGAGAAGGAGAGAAAAGAACAGGCCCGCGTAAAACAAAACCATGCCTGTAACGAGAAAAAAGAAAACGGCGACGTATCGCGAGGCCGCTATTACCGGGCCGCCCATCCAGCGCGGGTAAACGGTGAACAGGAATCCGAAAATAAAATACGGAAACAATCCGAACAGCATGAGAAACACATGCGCCGATATGGAGGGCAGCACGAGTCGCAGGGGTTCTGACCAGCCTGCGCGCGCGAGTAGCTCGGCGAGCCAGAACAACATGATCAGTACGGTCTGGAGCGCGCCGGGGAGAAACATCATCCGGTGCGGCGCGGCGGTAAAGCTGTCCCAGCGAGAGGAGGCGGAATGATTAGTGTTGTCGGGAGACATGGTTGGCCGATTTCAGGAGACCTTACTTAGCAGCCATCGGCGTCACCGTATTTGATGCAAATCAAAGGCGAACGAAAAACGCCCGCGCCTTATCGCCACCTCAGTTCTGACGGCTACGGAGCGTATGCAAGAGATACAGCGCGAGGCTGAACAGCACCAGCGCACCGGCCTGGTGCGCCGCGCCCAGTGAAACCGGCGTGACATTTACCACCGTGGCGATGCCCAGCAGCACCTGCACCACGAGCCAGCCGAGCAGCAGGTGCGCCGCGCGCCGTGCCCGGTATGACAGGCCCGCACGCATTACCTTCCACCAGAAGACCGGGATCACCAGACACAGCAGAAACGCGAGCAGGCGATGATTGAACTGCACCGTGGCGATGTTCTCGAACAGGTTGATCCAGAACGGTTGCATGGCGTACATCCCCTCCGGAAAAAATCTCCCGTTCATCCACGGGAAAGTATTGAAGGCGAACCCGGCCTTGGTGCCGGCAACAAATCCGCCCGAGAGGATCATGATAAATACCAGACCGGTAACGGTATGCGCGAATCGCCGCAATTCCGGCGAAGCGTTGACCGGCCTGCGTTCCGAAACGAGATTCAGCGCTAACCACAGGATATAGGCGTAGATCGCCACCGCCAGCCCCAGGTGCGCGGTCAGGCGATAGGGGCTCACGCGCGGCAGATCAATGAGGCCGCTCGCCACCATGAGCCAGCCGAGCACGCCATTCAGCGCCACCAGCAAGGGTACTGCCACCATGCGCGGGATCAATTTCTTCTCGATGCGGCCGCGCCACAGGAACCACAACAGTGGCACCAGCGCAACGAAAAAAATCAGCCGGCCCCAGAGACGGTGCAGGTACTCGAGCCAGAATATTTTCTCAAAGCCGGCGAGATCCATGCCGACGTTGATTTTCTGATACTCGGGCGTTTTTTTGTACAGATCGAACATCTCCTGCCAGTGTGCCTCGGTCAGCGGCGGCAGCGTGCCCTCAAAAAGCCGCCATTCGACGATGGACAGGCCCGAGCGCGTGAGTCGCGTGGTCCCACCCAGCACCACCATCAAAAAAATCATTGCCGCGACAACCAGCAGCCAGCCGGCGACCTGCTTATTATGTGATGCAGTGTTTATCATTTAGAGCCGCTATCGAAATGAAAACCAAAATTTTAAACCACGGGGAACACGGGGAGTAAAGATGTCGAAAAACAGAAAGGCCGTTGTTTAACCGTTTTCCATGCTTTTCCCCGTGTCCCCCGTGGTTTGAATTCATCTTATTATCTCGGTGTCAGGAGATGGTTCAGGTTCACGATGGACAGCAATAATAGCGTGGCAATCGCATTATGCGCTGTCACCAGAGCGAGGGGCAGGCTGAAGGCGACGGCAGATATGCCGAGAAGGATTTGCAGCGCGAGAAAAACCAGTATCGTAATGCCCGTGCCGCGATAACGGCTTCCCGAACCGATGGCGCGCCAGCCGAGCCATGCCATATAAAGGAATGTGAGAACCGCGCCGGCGCGATGCACCAGATGAATGATCTTGCCGGCATCGCCCGTGATTACGGCACCGGCGTCCGTGGCTGGCAATACGCGAGACAGGTTAAAGCTCTCGCGCCAAGGGCCATCGCTCCAGGGATAACCGCCGCAACCGGGAAGATCGGTGCAGGCGAGCGCCGCGAAATTAGCGCTGACCCATCCACCCAGTGCAATCTGAAAGAAGACAATGAAAATTCCAATCAGCGCCCATGGCCGCAACTCGTGCCTCTGTATATTTTCTGTTTTGGTTGATACGGAGCGTTGCCCCAGCCACCACAACATGGCCAGCATGGCCATGCCGCCGAGCAGATTGCTGAGCGTGACCCACGGCAGCAGCGGCGAGGGCGTTTTGTAACCCAGTATCGAAAGAAAGACGGTCAGCCCCAGCACCGCGAGCGGGATCAGGACGGATTGCCCCGGTTCCCGGCGCCGGCGCCACGCCGTGACCGCGATCCCCAGCACCAGCATGCCCAGCGCGGAGGCCACTAAACGATGCGTCGCGGTGGCCCACGGCGGCACCAGATGCGCCGCGGCCAGCGATTCCGTGCCGCTTGTTTCCGCCTTGATCAGTGCGTAGCAGGACGGCCAGTCAGCGCAACCCAGGCCACTGCCCGACAGGCGCAAATAGGCGCTCAGTATCACCACAATCAGCACCAGCAAGATGGAAACAGAGACCAGCAGCGTGTAAAGACTGCTCGCACGGCCGGATGTCGGCTGGTTGGCGGCGTGTTCGGTCATGGCGAGTTCCGGTCAGGAGACGAAAAGAGGGATGGCAGATACTGATAATTTCCCGGTCTCTTGATGTTGGTCATGGCGCAATTTCGGTTGCCTGCTACTTTTGTCTGCGATGAGATTGCGTGCATGATCGGCGCAGAGTGTAAAACATTTTCGGGGAAATTGATCTAAATCAAGTTTCCATATGCCCTAAACGGTTTTAAATCCACAGCGGCATTCTGTCGCATCATGTGAATTATGGAGCCGGCGTTGCGCGAGACAGCCCGGCAAAAGTGGCCCAACAGTATTTCGATTTAATCTGGAGGTGTGAACATGTCAGCAGCCAAAAATACGGATTCAGGTCGGGACGAAAAGGTTCCTGCGATGCAGCGGGTGCTCGACAATCCCTTTCTGCTTTTGTTCATCGGAGTGACCATGCCCACGGTGTTTTACATCCTGTGGGGCATCATGGAAATCGTCACTTTACCCCTGGCCAAATAACCTCCGGGAGACACTGACATGAGCCTGACTCCTCCTGCCGAACGAATCTGGTGGAATGAACCCATCGAGGCCGTTGAGCTTTTCTGGGTCGCGATCGCGCTCGTTTGGGCGCTCGTGATGTTCTTCATGATGCCTTACTGGCACATCTACGGTAAGCAGAATCTTTCCAGCGAGGCCTATCGCACCACGCCCGAGATGTATACCAAGAAAGTGCAGGCGATGGTGGATCAGTACACCATCCGCAAGGAAACCACGCGCGACATGCCTGTGGTCGCACCGCCCGCGGGAGCTGACATTTACATGCTCGGACGACTGTGGGAATGGTACCCGGCGCTGGAGCTCGAGAAGGGCCAAAGCTACCGCCTGCATCTTTCTTCCGTGGACTGGCAGCACGGCTTCTCGCTGCAGCCGGAGAACATCAATTTGCAGGTTATCCCCGGTTACGAGATGGTGATCAAAATCACACCTAACAAATCGGGAGAATACTCGGTGATCTGCAATGAATACTGCGGCATCGGTCATCACCAGATGATCGGCAAAATCTACGTGAAGTAAGGAGGAGAGGCCCATGGCGAATACTGCGGAATTCCGAACCTGTCCCGACACCGGCCTGCTGTTCCACAAGCCGGCCGAGACGCTGATGAAACTCAACGCCGTTGTCGGCATCGTGTTCCTGCTGATTGGTGGTGTGCTCGGCCTGCTGATGGGCCTGACGCGCTGGCCCACGGTGCACCTGCTGCAGGCTGATTCGTTTTACATGTTGTTGACCGCGCATGGCGTCAGCGTACTGATTTTCTGGATCATCTTCTTTGAAATTGCAGTATTGTATTTCACCTGTACTACCTTGCTGAAATCACGTCTCGCGGGCCCGCGCTGGGCGTGGCTCGGTTTTGCGCTAATGGTCATCGGTTCCATCACGACCATGGTCTCCATCTTCCAGGGCCGTTCCAGCGTGATGATGACCTCGTACGTGCCGATGTCAGCCGAGCCACATTTCTATCTGGGGCTGATCCTGTTTGCGGTCGGCGCGCTGATCGGATGTTTCGTGTTTCTGGGCACGCTGGTGATCGCGCGCGCGGAACGCACCTACGGCGACGGGTCGATCCCGCTGGTCACATTCGGCGCCCTGACGGCCTGCATCATCGCCATCTTTACCATCGCTTCGGGCGCCATTATTTTGATTCCGACCTTCCTGTGGAAGATTGGCTACATCAACCACATTGATCCTCTCATGTACCGTATCCTCTGGTGGGGCATGGGCCATTCCTCCCAGCAAATCAACGTCTCGGCCCATATCGCCGTGTGGTACGCGGTCATGGGCGTGGTATTCGGCGCGCGGCCGCTGTCCGAGAAGGTCTCGCGCTCGGCGTTTCTGCTGTACATCCTGTTTCTGCAACTCGCCAGCGCGCATCACCTGCTGGTGGATCCGGGCATTGGCACGGAATGGAAGATCTTCAACACCAGCTACGCCATGTACCTGGCGGTGCTGGCGAGCATGATCCACGGCCTGACGGTGCCGGGCGCGATGGAGGCGGCGCAGCGCAAGCGCGGCTTCAACAAGGGCCTGTTCGAGTGGCTGCGCAAGGCGCCGTGGGGCAACCCGACTTTTGCCGGCGTGTTTCTCTCGATTCTCATCTTCGGTTTTCTCGGCGGCATTTCCGGCGTGGTTATGGGTACGGAGCAGATCAACCTGATCATCCACAACACCCTGTACGTGCCGGGTCATTTCCATGCCACCGTGGTCGGCGGCACCACGCTCGCCTTCATGGCCCTGACCTACTGGCTGGTGCCGATACTGTTCCGGCGTGACATCATTCTGCCGTCGCTGTCGAAATTCCAGCCATATCTTTTCGGCATCGGCATGTCAGGGTTCTGTCTGTTCATGATGGGCGCCGGCACGCTGGGCGTGCCGCGGCGTCACTGGGACATCTCCTTCAGCGGCGCCATCTTCGGGCATCAGTTTCCGGAAACGGCGTACCTGCTGCTGGGCCTGACGGGCATCAGCGTTATCCTCGCGGTAATCGGCGGCGGGCTGTTTATATTGCAGATCGTCGGCTCGGTGTTCTTCGGCCGTAAGCGTGGCGAAACCAAGAGTGCGACCCCGATGATTGCCGAAATGGTTGCACCGGGTCTGCATGGCATCGGCATGGGCGGGATCTCCGTGCCCGGCACGCTGGTGTTGGCGCTGGTGTTCCTGACCTCGTTCATCCTGTACTACTTCGTCAACTGGAAGTACTTGTCCCAGGTCTGGGGCCTCGGCTAGCCGGATAGATTGTCTGCGCGGGCCACTGGGCCGGTCCGCGTTAGGGAGGCCGGGCAGGCTGAGCCTGCCCGGCTGTTCCTTTTGCATCCCTCGGCACCGCATTCGGCACTTTTCCGCTGCGCGTCCTGCTTCGCGGAAAAGCCCGGGGCGCACTTCCTGTGCGCCCGTTCGCCGTTTCGGCTCACCCCTGTGTCGCGGTTTGTTATGATGGCCACATGCTTTTAAATTCGCATACTTCCTTATTCTGTTTGATTGTTGGTCTGCTCTTGGCGCCGGCTGCTGTGGCTGTCACTCCGCATGATGCCGGCATGCATAACCCGCCAGCGGCGTCAGCGGCGGGAAGTTCGCCATCGAATTTCGATGAAAAGACCGCGCTCACCATCAGTCAGGGTGTGATCGGCAAATTCGTCGGTGATTACACGCTGACGGCGACGGACGGACGCCGTGTGCGCTTGTCGGAATATCGCGGCAAGCCGCTGGTGATCAGCCTCATCTACACCAGCTGCTATCACATCTGTCCCACCACGACGCAGCATCTCGCCAAGGTGACGCGCACCGCACGCGCCGCGCTCGGGCCGGAGAGTTTCAGCGTTCTCAGCATCGGTTTCGACACGCCGAAAGACACACCGGTGGCCATGCGCCAGTTTTCGCTGGATCAGGGTATCGACATTTCCGGCTGGTTGTTTCTGAGTGCCGACGCGCCTTCGATGGAAGGTCTCACAAAAGAGCTTGGCTTCATTTCCTATCGCGCGCCGCACGGCTTCGATCACCTGATCCAGGCGACGGTGATCGATGCGCAGGGAAAAATTTATCGTCAGGTTTACGGAATGACCTTCGAGACGCCGCTGCTCGTGGAGCCGTTGAAGGAGCTGGTCTTCGGGAAACCGGTTGCGCACTCATTTCTCTCCAGCCTCAGCAACAAGATCAAGTTGTTCTGCACCGTCTACGACCCGACAACCGACAAGTATCGTTTTGATTATTCGATATTCATGGGACTATTCATCGGCGCCAGTTCCATCGGCATCGTGAGTTTTCTGGTTTTCCGGGAATGGCGTCGAAACCGCCGACGCCGGGGTTGACCTGCGTCATACTCTTATTCCCCACCATAATGCTAAGGTATGTCCGTCGTTACACCGGATGAAGAGCGGATATTTCGGAGACGGATATTGTTAGAAGCCATACAGCGCACGGGTCGTCAGGCATTTGCGTTTGTGGAAAATGCTTTTGATGCCGCGTTCGGTCCCCGGATCAATCCTTTTTACCACCTCGGGGCGCTGTCTTTTTTCTTCTTCTGGGTCGTGACGGCCAGCGGCATTTATCTCTTTATTTTTTTCGAGACCAGCATCGAGGGCGCTTACCGTTCGGTCGAATATTTGACGCACAGCCAGTGGTACCTGGGCGGAGTGGCACGCAGCCTGCACCGCTATGCCTCGGATGCGATGGTGGTTGTTGTGCTGCTGCATCTGGTGCGCGAGTTCGTTCTGGATCGCTACCGGGGCGTGCGCTGGTATGCGTGGATCACGGGGGTGATGCTGTTGTGGTTCCTGTACGCCTCGGGCATCGGCGGTTACTGGCTGGTGTGGGACCGCCTGGCTCAGTACATCGCGGTGGTGACCGCGGAGTGGCTCGACTGGCTGCCGATCTTCAGTGAATCCATCGCGCGAAATTTTCTCAACAGCGCAACCGTCAGTGACCGTTTTTTCTCGTTGCTGTCCTTCATGCACATCGGCATTCCGCTGTTTCTGCTGCTTGGCATGTGGATCCATATCCAGCGCATCAGCCGCGCCAAAACCAATCCGCCACGGGCGATCATGATCGGCACGCTGACGGCGCTCACGGCGCTGTCGCTGGTGTATCCGGCGTTGAGCCAGGGGCCGGCCGATCTCGACACAGTGGTCGGCGTGGTGCAGCCCGACTGGTTTTATCTCATGCTTTATCCGCTGATCGATGTCTGGTCACCGGGAGCTGTCTGGGCCATCGCGGGTGGCGGCACCTTGTTGCTGATGATCCTGCCGTGGCTCCCGCGCAGGCAGGAGGCGGCCGCGGCCGTGGTCAGCCTTGCGAATTGCAACGGGTGCGGACGCTGCTTTGCGGATTGCCCTTACAGCGCGGTGATCATACAGCCGCGCACCGACGGGCTGCCGTATGAGAGTGAGGCTTCCGTAAATCCGGATTTGTGCACGGCCTGCGGGATCTGCGCCGGCGCCTGCCCGACCGCTACACCGTTTCGACGCACGACGGAACTCGTTGCCGGCATCGACATGCCGCTCCTGCCGGTGCGCGAGATACGTCAACGCACACTGGATGCCATGATGGGACTTTCCGGAAATGACCGGGTACTCGTCTACGGCTGCCATTCCAGCGGCAACCTGGCGTCGCTTGAAACATCGGGAGTCGGCGTGGTCGCGTTGCCTTGCGTGGGGGCCTTGCCGCCTGCGTTCATCGATTTTGTCGTCACCCGTCGCCACGCCGATGGTGTGATGCTCGTCGGGTGTGCGGCGGGCGATTGTTATCATCGACTGGGAGTGGAATGGATGGAGCAGCGCCTGGCGGGACAGCGCGATCCTTATCTGCGCGGGCGCGTGTCGCGCGACCGGATCGCCACTGTCTGGGTGGCGCCGTCAGGTGCCGCGCTACTGATGCGTGAACTGGAAGCCTTTCGCGCACGGCTGCGGGAAATGGGGCCATACCAGAAAGGCGGAGGCTTGCCACCGTCTTCCGCGCCCCCGGATCCAAATCAAGACGAGGCGAGAGATGTCTCTTATCGCATGGGATGACCGGTTTTCAGTCGGTGATGCATCCGTCGATCACGAGCATCGTGAACTCATCGGGCTTATCAACGAAACCTACGACAGGTTAAAGCGTCCCGACGCTGACATCACCGTGCCCGATTTTCTCGGCGAGATATATACGCGCATATCCGCGCACTTTGCACTCGAGGAAAAACTCATGCGCGCGAGTCGCTATGTTCACTTCCAGGAGCATAAGGCGGATCATGAGCGCCTGCTGGACGAAATCCGCGATATCATGGACGATTACGAGGACAAACGGATTTTCGATGCGGAGCAACTCGTGCAGCGCTTGGGGGCGTGGTTTGGCGTGCATTTCCGCACGCACGACGCGCGGCTGCACCGGAATCTGGGCTAATGAAGAGAGATTTTTATATGAATATTCACCGCCGAGATCGCAGAGAGCGCAGAGTTAACAATAAATCATGAATTCAACCTCTCTGCGTTCTCTGCGGTTAAATTTCATATCAAGAGGTTTTGAGTCATGCTGAAAAACATTTTGCGGTATTCCGGCCAGGCCCTGTTCTACGGGCTGTTTGTCGCCTTTATCGGCTACTTTTCGGTGGCCCCGGCCTATGTGCATTTCCCCTCCGATCAGGGCCTGATCAAGGCGAGCTTCAGCCATGCCGGACAACCGCTGGAGGAATGCCGCGCGCGCAGCGCCGCAGAACTGGAGAAGCTGCCGCCCAACATGCGCATCCCCATGCTGTGCGGACGCGAGCGCTCTCCCTTGACGTTCGAGTTGGAGCTGGACGGCAAGCCGATTTACCGGGCTGAATTACCCCCGCGGGGCCTCTCGCGTGATGGCGCTTCCACCGTGTATCAACGCTTCCCGGTGCCCGCAGGCCAGCATCGTTTGCGCGCCCGCCTGAAGGATAGCGTGCGCGTACCTGACTTTAATTACACGAAGGAAGCCAACGTGAGCGTGACACCGGGTCAGGTTTTCGTGGTCGACTTCAACGCCCGCGCCGGCGGGTTTGTGTTTAAATAAGAAATTCAACCGCAGAGGGCGCGGAGAACGCAGAGAGAATGAATGCATGATTGGTTTTTAACTCTGCGATCTCTGCGGTGAATAATCATATGGAATTCTCGCTTCCGATTCCCGACGGCGCGCGCCGCAACCTGGCGCGCGGCTGGTTGTTGCTCGGACTGGTTTCGCTCCTGGTCTCGGGAATTTTCTCGGTGCTGCTGGTACTGGCGCGCACCCCCTACGTACAGAATTTTTTCCCGTGGACGGATTTTTTCCACACCGCGCTGGTGGTGCACGTGGACCTCTCGGTGCTGGTCTGGTTTCTCGCTTTTGGCGGCGTGTTGTGGAGTCTCAATTCCACGCCGCGGTTTTTGAGCGCCGGCCGACTGGCACTCCTGCTCGCCATACTGGGAACACTCGTAATGGCGACGGCACCCTTCCTCGGCGCGGGTGAGGCCTTGATGAGCAACTATATCCCGGTGTTGCAGCACCCGCTGTTCCTGGCCGGTCTGCTGTTGTTTACCGGCGGCATAGGCTTGCTGGTGTTGCGCGCCATGGGGGCGATCCCGCCGGTGGGCCAGTGGATGCAGGGCGCCGCCGCCTTGCGCTTCGGACTCAATACGGCGGCGGTGTCGGCGATGCTGGCACTTATGGCCTTTGGTTGGTCGTATTTCACGGTTCCGGACATTTTGCGCGGCAAGCCGTATTACGAGCTGCTGTTCTGGGGCGGTGGGCATGTGCTGCAATTCACCTACACGCTGCTCATGCTGGTCTCATGGCTGTGGCTGGCCTCGGCCAGCAACGTGCGCCTCGCGCTGAGTCCTCGCGTGGCGCTGGTTTTTTTCGGATTCGGACTCGCCGCCGTGTTTATCACGCCGATCATTTATTACTCGTATCCCGTGACGTCGGTGGAACACATCAAGCTGTTTACCTGGCTCATGCAGTATGGCGGCAGCCTGGCGGCGCTGCCCCTGAGTCTGGCATTACTTCACGGACTGTGGCGGGCGGAGCGCGCACAGGGTGACGCGCAACCGCTGCGTGCCGCCTTGATTGCCTCGATGGTCCTGTTCGGCGCCGGCGGCGTGATCGGTTTTCTTATCACTGGCACCAACGTCACCATCCCGGCGCATTATCACGGCAGCATTGTCGGTGTGACCTTGGCGCTCATGGGGCTGACCTATTATCTCCTGCCGCATTTCGGTTACCGCCGGCCCGACATGAAACTTGCCCGGCTCCAGCCGTACTTTTACGGCGGCGGCCAGTTGCTGCACGTGCTCGGGCTGGTGATCTCGGGCGGTTACGGCGTGCAGCGCAAGGTCGCGGGGGCCGCGCAGGAACTCGACACGGTGGAGCGCGTCGCCGGCATGGGACTCATGGGGCTGGGCGGAATGATTTCCATCATCGGTGGATTTTTGTTTATCTATGTTTGTTACCGTGCCATGTGGCCGAAGCAATCGTTCAGCGCTAAACCCTAAGCCGCTACACGATAATTCCTCCCTTCCTTTTCCCGCATTGATCACGAGCCTTTTCCCGAAAGGGATAGGCAGCGTATCCACGGTGGCGAGATGCCTCTCGCTGTTGGGTTCACTTGATCTAGATCAATCACACGCGCACATGGATTTCTAATCATGGCTGCGTGAAAAACGGTATCGGTCGGAGTCTGTCGCCAGCGGTCGAACGGCGCACCCTCTCAGGCACTGGACCGGCCACGTGAAATCATTCCTGATCCGAGGAGAAGGCGCATGAGCAAAAAGATGCACGCAACCCCGATGCTGGACCAGCTCGAAAGCGGTCCCTGGCCGAGCTTTGTCACCGGCCTGAAACGTCTGGCGAAGGACAACGATATGATGGTGGATCTGCTCGGCCAGTTGGAGCACTCCTACCAGACCCGCAAGGGTTACTGGAAGGGGGGCACCGCGAGCGTGAAAGGCTACGGCGGCGGCGTGATTCCACGATTCTCCGAAATAGCGGACAAGTTTCCGGAATCGAAAGAATTTCACACGCTGCGCATCATGCCGGCGCCTGGCATGCATTACGATACAGATATCCTGCGCAAGTTCTGCGATATCTGGGAGAAGCACGGCTCGGGCCTGATCGCGCTGCACGGGCAAAGCGGCGACATCATGCTCCAGGGCTGCACCACGGAAAACATTCAAGCCGCGTTCGACGAAGTGAATGAACTCGGTTTCGACATGGGCGGCGCGGGCCCGTCGGTGCGCACCTCCATGTCCTGCGTCGGCCACGCGCGCTGCGAGCACTCCTGCTTCGACGAAGGCCGCGCGCACCGTACCGTGATGAACACCTTCACCGACGACCTGCATCGCCCAGCGCTGCCGTACAAGTTCAAGTTCAAGTTCTCCGGCTGCGGCAACGACTGCATGAACTCGATCCAGCGTTCCGACATGGCCGTGATCGGCACCTGGCGCGACGATATCCAGGTGAACCAGGCCGAGGTCAAGAATTTCGTGAAGGCCAAGGGTCGCGAGTATGTGATCGACAACGTCGTCACGCGTTGTCCGACCAAGGCCATCAAGCTCAAGAACGACGACACGCTCGAGATCGACAACCGCAATTGCGTCAGGTGCATGCACTGCATCAACGTCATGACCAAGGCGCTGTCGCCGGGCAAGGACCGCGGCGTGACCGTCCTCATGGGCGGCAAGCGCACGCTCAAGATCGGCGACCTCATGGGCACGGTGATCGTGCCGTTCATGAAACTCGACACCGACGAGGATTTCGAGCAGCTCGTCGAACTCGGCAGGAGCACCATCGATTTCTGGGCCGAGAACGGCCTGGAGCACGAGCGCTGCGGCGAGATGATCGAACGCATCGGTCTCAACAACTTCCTGGAGGGTATTGGACGCGAGGTGGATCCGAACATGATCAACCATCCGCGCACCAATCCGTACATCCGCATGGACGGCTGGGACGACGAGGTCGCGCGCCTGAAGGCCAGCAAGGCCCAAGCTGGTTAAAAAGAGCCACTGCAACCACAGATAAACGCAGATGAACACGGATAAAAGCAAAAGATTTTTTGGTTTCTTAATCTGCGTTAATCAGCGTTCATCTGCGGTTTCAAAAATCATATAGAGGATATCAATATGACTGCACAGCCCCGTATGCCCATCGAGTCCGGCGTGCCGGATCATTTCCAGTACATGCATCCGACCCTGCGGCGCAATTACGGCCAGTGGGCCTGGCACGAACGCCCGCGCCCCGGCGTGCTGCACCACGTGTCGCAAACCGGCGACCAGGTCTGGACCGTGCGCGCCGGCACCCAGCGGCAGATGGACGTGCACACCATTCGCAAACTGTGCGACATCGCCGACCAATACGCCGACGGCTATGTGCGCTTCACCATCCGTTCCAACATCGAGTTCATGGTGGCGGATGAAAAGAAAGTGAAACCGCTGATCGATGCGCTTTTAAAGGGGGGCTTTCCCGTCGGCGGCACCGGCAATTCCGTTTCGATGATCTCGCATACCCAGGGCTGGCTGCACTGCGATATCCCGGCCTCCGACGCTTCTGGGGCGGTCAAGTCGCTGATGGATGAGTTGCATCAGGAGTTCGTCAACGAGGATATGCCGAACCGGGTCAAGATCACGACCTCCTGCTGTCAGATCAACTGCGGCGGTCAGGGCGACATCGCTATCAATATCCAGCACACGAAACCGCCCAAGATCAACCACGATCTGGTGGCCAACCTCTGCGAGCGTCCCTCGGTCGTGGCGCGCTGCCCGGTGGCGGCGATCCGTCCTGCGATGGTCAACGGCAGGCCCTCGCTGGAAGTCGACGAGAAGAAATGCATCTGCTGCGGCGCCTGCTACCCGCCCTGCCCGCCGATGCAGATCAACGATCCCGAACATTCCAAATTCGCTATTTGGGTTGGCGGCAAGAACTCGAATGCCCGCACCAAGCCGATGTTCCACAAGCTGGTGGCCGCGGGCATCCCGAACAACCCGCCGCGCTGGCCCGAGGTCGCCGCGATCGTGAAGAAGATCCTGCGCGTGTACAAGGAAGACGCGCACGCTTGGGAACGCATGGGCGAATGGGTCGAGCGCATCGGCTGGCCGCGGTTCTTCGAACTGACCGAGCTGCCGTTCACCAAGTATCATCTCGACAACTGGCGCGGTGCGCGCGCCAGTCTCAATGCCTCGGTGCATATCCGGTTCTGAGGGAATTTTTACTGGTGCTGTGCAAAAGGCGAGGGGGAATCCCTCGCCTTTTGCATTGGCGCGCTGTTTACGAATGCATGAGGCGGCCGAGGAGCTGGAACGAGACCACGGCGAGCACCAGGATAATGACGAAGAAGATGACCGAGCGGTTCTCGAACGGGCGGCCACGAGAAGTTTCAATGCGGTCCAGTATCCAGTCGGATACAAAATAAAGCCCAATTCCTACCAATGTGAAGTAGACTATTTCCACTGTGCCTGCGCCTCCAGAGCGATTGTGACGGGATTCTATCGCGTTGTGAGACTTGGCAATTGACAGAAATCAATACCGCTGTAATCTCCCTGTATCAGGCTGGCTTCAGCCTTTTCAGGGATGCCTTCTTGTCCGCGCATGATTCTTTCGTGAAATATTTGACCGTTGTTTTACACCTGCTGATATTGTCCCTGCTCATTAGCGTGGTTGTCACGGCGCGCGCCGAAACCATCGATGAATTATATCCGGCGGTGAATACCTTTTTCCCGCAGGCGGACCGTTTCGATGAGCTCAAAGGCAAGCCGCCGGCCGCGGCCGTGTACCAAGGTGAGCGCCTGCTCGGGTACGCCTACCTGACCGGCGACGTCATTCGCATCCCGGCCTATTCCGGCCATCCCATCAACACGCTGGTCGGCTTCGATCTTGCCGGGCAAATTGTCGGCATCCGCATCGTCGAGCATCAGGAACCGATCCTGGTGGTCGGCATCACCGAGGAGCGCTTGCAGCAGTTTGCGCGGCAGTATCAGGGAAAATCCGTATTCGATGATGTCGTCATTGGCAGCGGTGTAGCAGGTCAGGTCGCCATCGACAGTATCTCCGGTGCCACCATCACCGTGATGGTCGAGAACGCCACTCTCACACGCTCCGTCCGCCGCGTGGCCGAGTCCCGTGGACTGGCGCCGCCGGCTTTGCCCACAGTCACGAAAACGGAGGTCGCGTCGGTGGAGCAGCAAGCGCCGGTTTCTCCGTCGGCCGGTAAAGCCGGTGACACCAAAGCATCGCGCGCATCGACCACCGTGAAATCAAAATCCAGTACCGGCGTCGCAGCCGTCGAGGAACCGATCTGGAAGGGCGTTTGGCGCAAGCGCACTTTCCAGATCGCGGTATTGGTCGCCGGCCTCGCGTTCCTGACGCTGGTACTGGTGTTCCAGGACTGGCTCGCGAAGCGGCCGCGCCTGCTGGTTTACGTGCGCGACGGTTTCCTGCTGTACACGGTTTTTTTCATCGGCTGGTATTCCCTCGCCCAGCTTTCCATTATCAACGTGATCACCTTCGTGCATTCCTTCAT
Source organism: Sulfuricaulis sp. (assembly GCF_024653915.1). Taxonomy (NCBI): domain Bacteria; kingdom Pseudomonadati; phylum Pseudomonadota; class Gammaproteobacteria; order Acidiferrobacterales; family Acidiferrobacteraceae; genus Sulfuricaulis; species Sulfuricaulis sp. Next base: position 62,106 of record NZ_JANLGY010000011.1, read on the forward strand.
GCACGGTTTTCAGTGGGAAGGGTTTCTGATCGACCCCATGATGTTCATCCTGTGGTCGTTCGTGGCGGTGACGCTGCTGTTGTGGGGACGCGGCATCTATTGCGGTTGGCTTTGCCCGTTCGGAGCGTTGCAGGAGCTGACCCAGCAACTGGCGCGCCGGTTTGGCGTCAAGCAAAGAGAATTTCCCGAGATGATGCACGAACGTTTGTGGGCGCTGAAATACATCATCCTGCTCGGGCTGTTCGGCATTTCGCTGCAGTCACTGACGCAGGCCGAGCGCCTGGCCGAGATCGAGCCGTTCAAGACTGCCATCACCATGCGCTTTCAGCGTGAGTGGGGCTACGTCCTGTTTGCCGCCGGACTGATCCTGGTCTCGGCCATCAATCGCAAGTTTTACTGCAAGTATCTCTGTCCGCTCGGCGCGGCGCTCACCATCCCCGGCAAGTTCCGCATTTTCGACTGGTTGCGGCGGCATCGTGAATGCGGCCGTCCGTGCCAGGTGTGCGCAGCAGAATGCGAGGTACAGGCGATCCGCAAGAACGGGGAGATTAATGCCAATGAGTGTCACTACTGTCTTGACTGTCAGGTAACGTACTGGAATGACCACAAATGCCCGCCGGAAGTTGATCGCCGCAAACGTCGTGGGCGCAGTGTTCGTGCACGTGAACTCGCCTTGGGCATGGAATCCGCCTTCGGTTCCACAGGTCTAGATGACGTCGGTGTAAGGGGTGAACCGGGGCAGGAGGGCTGCAGCGGATGCCCTCAATCCACGAAATAACGTGAAATTTCAGAAATTGCGTCGTGCAAACCTGCATGGATTCGTGGTTTTTGATACAAATCAAGGAGTGAAACCAGCCCCTCTCTAAAATTCCGGCCCATTCCGACCCATTAATTTAAACCATCAGGAGGAAAATCATGAAATTCATACAGACCAAAAGGGCTGTCGTAATTGCCCTGCTGGCGTTTTTGCCGTTGGCGTTTCCCGCGGTGTTCGCGGAGGAGAAACCATCCGGACATCCCGGTACGCCGGAAACCGAAATGCGCTACAAGGGCGCACCGGTGCCAATTAAACCCGAGGAAGCCGAGACCGTGGTGTCGCCGAAGGCACCGCCGCTGACTACGGCAGAATTCACCCGCGCCAAGCAGATTTACTTCGAGCGTTGCGCCGGATGCCACGGCGTGCTGCGCAAGGGCGCGACCGGCAAGCCGCTGACGCCGGACATCACGCTTAAGAAGGGCACCGATTACCTCAAGGTGTTCATCAATTACGGTTCGCCGGCGGGCATGCCTAATTGGGGCACCTCGGGAGACCTCACTCCCGAGGACGTCGACATCATGGCGCGCTTCCTGCAACACGAGCCGCCGACACCGCCCGAATATGGCCTCAATGAAATGAAGGCCTCGTGGAAGGTGCTGATCTCGCCCGACAAGCGCCCGAAAAAGAAGATGAACAAAATCAATCTGGACAATCTCTTTTCGGTTACCTTGCGCGATAGCGGTGAGATCGCATTGATCGACGGCGACACCAAGAAAATTATTAATGTCGTGAAAACAGGTTACGCGGTGCACATCTCGCGCACGTCAGCTTCGGGTCGTTATCTCTTCGTGATCGGGCGCGATGCAAAAATCAACCTCATTGATCTTTGGATGGAGATGCCGAATAACGTTGCCGAGATCAAGGTTGGCCTGGAGGCGCGTTCGGTCGAGACCTCCAAGTACAAGGGTTACGAAGACAAGTACGCCGTGGCCGGGACCTACTGGCCGCCGCAGTTCGTGATGATGAAGGGTGACACGCTGGAGCCGCTCAAGATTGTCGCCACTCGCGGCATGACCGTGGACACGCAGGAGTACCATCCGGAACCGCGCGTGGCCTCCATCGTGGCTTCGCACTACAGGCCCGAGTTCATCGTCAACGTCAAGGAAACCGGCAAGATTCTGGTGGCGGATTACTCGGATTTGGATAACCTGAAAATCACCGAGATCGGTGCCGCACGCTTCCTGCACGACGGCGGCTGGGACTCCACCAAGCGTTACTTCCTGGTGGCGGCCAACCAGTCGAACAAGATTGCCGTGGTGGATGCGAAAACCGGCAAGCTTGCCAAGACCGACAAGGGCGCGAAAGCGCTCGTGGACGTGGGCAAGATTCCCCACCCGGGTCGTGGCGCCAATTTCGTCGATCCGACATTCGGACCGGTCTGGGCCACGGGCCATCTGGGCGATGATTCCATTGCCCTGATCGGCACGGATCCGGTGAAACACAAGGCCAATGCCTGGAAAATGGTGCGCTCGATCAAAGGCCAGGGCGGCGGTTCGCTCTTTATCAAGACCCACCCGAAGTCAAAGAATCTGTGGGTGGATACGACACTCAACCCGAATGCCGAGATCAGCCAGTCTGTCGCGGTGTTTGACATTGGCAGGCTCGACAAGGGTTATGAGGTGGTAAAGATCGCTGAAATGGCGGGTCTGGGTGAAGGCCCGAAGCGGGTGGTGCAACCGGAGTACAACAAGGCCGGTAACGAAGTCTGGTTCTCGGTTTGGAACGCCAAGGATCAGGAATCGGCGATCGTGGTCCTCGATGACAAGACGCGCAAGCTGAAACATGTCATCAAAGACAAACGGCTGGTCACGCCCACCGGCAAGTTCAATGTCTATAATACGCAGCACGATGTGTATTAGTTGACCAAACGATTCAGGTTTGTCACATAAACGGCGGGGGTGACCCCGCCGTTTTTTTGCGCACCGCGCATCAACCGGATGCTGATTTCAATTTCGGAGCGAGACGCAGATGAATTGCGCTATCTGCATGAATGCAGCGTTTCAGAACCACGAATATCCTCATTGAATGGATTTATTTGATGTACATCAATGTAGTACGCGTGCAGGAAGGTGACGATGAATGCGTCTGAATTGGCTGCTTGCCATGCAAGCAGTAATGTCGAGCTGAGGAGGTTGGTTGTTTCAATTCTTTTACCTTGAGGGGGTTTTATGAAACATACGGTACTTGTCGCAACAGGAATGGCCGTGATGCTGATGGCATCGGGATACGCGATGGCCGCGGATCCGGAGCCGACGTTGTCACCGGAAGCCAAGGAAGCCAGCAAGAAAATATATTTTGAACGTTGCGCGGGCTGCCACGGTGTGTTGCGCAAAGGCGCCACCGGAAAAAATCTTGAACCCGTCACCATGACCAAGAAACCCGACGGCACGGTGGTCGAGGGTGGCACGCGCAAGCTCGGTCAAAGTCGTCTTGAAAAGATTCTTACGTATGGTACCGAAGGCGGCATGGTCAACTTCGACGATATCCTCACCAAGGAGGAAATTGCGAACGTGGCCACCTACATCCAGATGACCCCGGATGTCCCGCCGGAGTGGGGCATGAAGGACATGCGCGCCAGCTGGAAGGTCGTGATCCCGACCAAGGAGCGGCCGAAGAAGCAGATGAGCAAGGTCAATCTGAAAAACGTCTTTTCAGTAACCCTGCGTGATGCCGGCGAAGTGGCGTTGATCGACGGCGACAAGAAGACAATCTGGGGCATTGTGAAAACCGGATACGCGGTGCACATCTCGCGTCTGTCGGCTTCCGGCCGCTATGTGTACGTCATCGGCCGCGACGGCAAGCTCGACCTGATCGACATGTGGTTCGAGAAACCTACTGTGGTTGCCACCATCAAGACCGGTCTTGATGCACGCTCGGTGGAGACCTCGAAGTACAAGGGCTACGAAGACAAATATGCGGTTGCCGGTTCCTACTGGCCGCCGCAGTACGTGATCATGGATGGCTACACCCTTGAGCCGCTCAAGCTGGTCTCCACCCGCGGCGTCACCGTGGATGGCGAGTACCATCCCGAGCCGCGCGTGGCCTCGATCGTAGCCTCGCCGTTCAAGCCGGAATGGGTGATCAACCTGAAGGAAACCGGTCTGATTCAGCTGGTGGATTATTCCGATCTCAAGAATCTCAAGACCGTGACGATTGAGTCCTCGAAGTTCCTGCACGACGGTGGCTGGGACTCCACCAAGCGCTACTTCCTGGTGGCGGCGAACGCCTCTAACCAGGTGGCGGTGGTGGACACCAAGGAAGGCAAACTGGCGGCGATTGTTGATACCAAGCCCAAGCCGCATCCGGGCCGAGGCGCCAACTTTGTGCACCCGAAGTTTGGTCCGGTGTGGGCCACGTCCCATCTGGGTGCTGACGTGATATCGCTCATCGGTACCGATCCCAAAGGGCACAAGCAGTATGCCTGGAAGGTGGTGCAGGAACTCAAGAATCACGGCGGCGGCTCGCTGTTCGTCAAGACCCATCCGAAATCAAAAAACCTGTGGGCCGATGCCCCGCTTAATCCGGAGCCGGAAGTTGCCGAATCGGTAACCGTGTATGACATCCGCAACCTGGACAAACCCCCGGAGATCATCAACATCGCCAAGATGGCGAACCTCGGCAAGACCAAGGCGGTTCAGCGTGCAGTGCACGCCGAATACAACGCCGAAGGTACGGAGGTCTGGTTCTCGGTCTGGGCGGGTAAAACCGATCCGAGCGCGATCGTGGTGATCGATGACAAGACCCGCAAGCTCAAGACCGTGATCAAGGATCCGAAGATGATCACGCCCACTGGCAAGTTCAACGTGTACAACACGCAGCACGATATCTACTGAGTAAATCGGTACGAACTCCGGGAGGCCTGCGGCCTCCCGGAGTCGTCGGTGCCCTGAGGCAACCGAATAACCGGAGTAATTTTCAACTTTCACATCCATCGGCAACCTTCCCCGGTATACGACAGTACATCCGCGGAACGTCGGCAAAGAGACATTGAAGCATGAGAGATAAATCAACATCGGACCCCAAGGCGCCCAAAGGCACTCTGGGGCGGCTGTGGCACACCCTGCGGCGGCCGAGCGCGCATTACTCCGTGCTGGCACTGCTTATCGTGGGTGGCATCGGCGGTATAATTTTCTGGGGCGGGTTCAACACGGCGATGGAAGCAACCAATACCCTGGAGTTTTGCATTTCCTGCCACGAAATGCGCGACAACGTCTATGTCGAGTACAAGAAGACAGTTCATTACCAGAACCGCACCGGCGTGCGCGCGATCTGTTCCGACTGCCATGTGCCGAAGGAGTGGGTATACAAGGTCAGGCGCAAGATCGAGGCGACCAATGAGTTATGGCACAAAATGCTGGGCAGCGTGGACACGCCGGAAAAGTTCGATGCCAAACGTCTGGAACTTGCCAAACACGAATGGGCACGACTGAAGAAGAACGATTCGCTTGAATGTCGCAACTGTCACAGCTTTGATGGCATGAAGACCGATGCACAGAAGGACCGCGCCAAGAAATTCCATGAGATTGCGCAGAAGAAAGGCGAGACCTGCATCGATTGCCACAAGGGCATTGCCCACAAGCCGGTGCACAAGCAGCTGGAAGCGGCCGACGAAGAAGAGACGCTCTGACGGCAGTCCGGTAATATCCGGAATGCGTACGGTACGATTATTCGGTTCAACTGTGACGGAGATAGGCTTATGAAAAAAATGATGACAATTATTTCGACGCTTGTATTGGCGACAATTGCGACAATGGGCACGTTGCAAGCGGCGCCGGATTGGAGCAAGGCGCCGGCCAAGAAAATGACGCTGCTTTATCCGGGCACGGCCAGCCTCGAGTGGACGCTCAAGGGCGTCGATCACAGCGGTGCCAAGGCGATGAAGGGCGGTGAAACCTGCGCAGGTTGTCACGACAAGGAGGCGGCTGACGTTGGCAAGAAGATCGTTTCGGGCGGAAAGCCCGATCTGGAGAAGACCGCAATCAAAGTGCCAGGCAGCATTCCGATTACAGTTCAGGCAACGCACGATGGCGCCAACCTTTACCTGCGGTTGCAGTGGAAGGACACGAAGTCCACTGGCGCCCCAAAGATGGACGAGAAGAATCAGGTCAAGGTCGCCATGATGATTGACGCCGGTAAGGTCGATTACGCCGATGTGGGCGGTTGCTGGGCCAGTTGCCACCACGATCTGCGCACCATGCCGGACGTGGACAAGAATGCGCCCAACCATGCGAAGGCCAAGGCGCTCGATATTCGCAAGAATGGGCCAACCAAGTATCTCAAGGAATCGCGCACCTCCATCACCAACAAGGAACATCCGTGGGGTGGCTGGGACAAGCTCAAATCAGGCGCCGAGATCGACAAGGAACTCAAAGAGGGTGAATTCCTCGACATCGTGCAATATCGCAGTGGCGCCGCGCCACGCGACGGCTATGTGCTGGATGCTCGCCGCATGAAAGAGGTTGAGGGCGTGGCCGAGGGCAAGCTCGAGGGCGATACCTGGACGGTTAGCTTCACCAGGAAACTTGCGAGCGCCGAAATCGGCGATCACAAGATCGAGCCCGGTAAGACCTACCATATCGGCTTCGCGATACACGATGCCTATTCGAACGAGCGTCATCACCATGTCTCGCTGGGTCACTCGCTGGCACTCGATAATGCCAAGGCCGACATCAACGCCGTGAAACAGTAATCGATCACCCCGCACGGTATTCCTGTGCCGTGCGGGGGTGTTTTCTCGGGGGAAACCGCTTCCCGGGGTGCATTCCGGTCAGATAATGTACCAACGGCATGTTGGCTTTTTGGACATGCACGTAATTGATGGACAGGAGGGAGAAATGACGAGCACTCAGGCATTGCGGTTGATGCTTGCCGCCCTGTTGTTTTGCGCGGGCCTTGTGGCGCACGCGGGCGGCACGGTGGAGGTCAGCATCGACAAGATGAAATTCGAACCCCAGCATCTCAAGATCAAGCCGGGCACTACTGTCAAATGGGTCAACAACGAACGGCGCAACAACCACTCGGTGCTGTTCCCGAAGGAAGAGTATCTCGAGTCGCAACGGTTCTTCCCCGGCGAATCCTGGAGCCGGACCTTCGATAAACCCGGTCTTTACCCCTATACCTGCGGTCCGCATCCCGAGATGACCGGCACGGTCGAAGTCGTCGAATAGGGCGGCTTGAGCAGGATCAAAGTGGCAACCGGGCCCACCCTCTATAAAGGGAGTATGTGGACCATCGGTTTGATCGGGGGAGCGGTATTGGCGGGTGCGGCGGTGTCTGCCGCATCGCTGGTGACGTCGCCCGAGCCGACACGGCGCGTCGAACTGGTACATCTGGTCCGGCAAGACTGCGGGTCATGTCACGGATTAACGCTCAAGGGTGGTTTGGGACCGGCGCTCACACCCGAGGCCCTGGCCGGGAAATCCCCGGAAGGCCTGCGAGCCACGATTCTGCATGGCCGTCCGGGCACGCCGATGGCGCCCTGGCGGAGTTTCCTGACGGAGCAGGAAGCGGGATGGGTGGTTGAAGTCCTGATGCAGGGACAACTCGATGCGGAGAAATAATTTGAATCTATTGCGCCTGCTGACGGGCATGACAATTCTGGCAGTGCTTGCCGGCTGCGCCTCGCCGCGTGGCACGGGCGATCTCGGGGTCATCATCGAGCGTGCTGCGGGCAGCGTGCAGCTGGTGGAGACGACGACACGCACGCGTCTGGCGCAGGTAACGGGACTGGGCGATCTGTCGCATGCCTCGGTCGTCTATTCGCGTGACGCGCGTTATGCCTATGTCTTTGGGCGTGACGGCGGTCTGACCAAGGTCGACATGCTGCGCAGGCGCATCGACAAGCGCATCGTGCAGGCAGGCAACGCCATCGGCGGCGCCATCTCACAGGACGGTAAACTGATTGCGGTGTCCAATTATGAGCCGGGCGGCGTGAAGGTGTTCACCGCCGATACGCTCGAGCTGCTCGCCGACATCCCGGCGGGATCGGGCGATAGTGCCCGCCGCTCCAAGGTGGTGGGACTGGTGGATGCACCGGGCGACATCTTCGTGTTTTCCCTGTACGACGCCGGCGAGATCTGGATGGCGGACATGCGCAACCCGCGTCAGCCGCAGGTGCGCAAATTTCCCAATGTCGGCAAGCAGCCCTACGACGGCACCGTGACGCCCGACGGCCGCTACTACATCGCCGGCCTTTTCGGTGAGGACGGCCTCGCGCTGCTCGACCTGTGGCAGCCTTCGATGGGCGTGCGCCGCGTACTGGAAGGTTATGGCCGCGGGCAGGAACCGCTGCCGGTATTCAAAATGCCGCACATGGATTACTGGGCACAGGCAAACGATACCGCCTATGTGCCGGCGGTCGGCAGGCATGAAGTGCTGGTGATTGACCAGAAAAACTGGACGGAAGCCAGTCGCATCGCCGTCGCCGGACAACCGGTATTCGTGGTGGCGCGCCCGGACGGGCGCCAGGTGTGGGTGAATTTCGCGCCGCCGAACAATGACACGGTGCAGGTCATCGACACGCTTTCTCTCAGCGTGATCCGCACGCTCAAGCCCGGCAAAGCGGTGCTGCACATGGAGTTCACGCCGCGCGGTGAAAATGTCTGGTTGTCTGTGCGCGACGAGAATCGTGTGGATGTGTACGACACCGGTACGTTCGAGCGCGTGGCGTCGCTGCCAGCGGACAAGCCGAGCGGCATTTTCTTCTCGGCACGGGCGCAGAGGATCGGCCAATGAAGGCGGAATTGAGTGATCTTGACCGGCGCCTGCTGAATGATTTCCAGCAGGATTTCCCGCTTTCCTCCACGCCGTATGCGGACATGGCGCGAAGTCTTGGCGTGACAGAGGAAGAAGTACTTGTGCGATTGCATGAACTGAAACAGGCCGGCGCCATCAGCCGCGTGGGAGCGGTGGTACGGCCCAACACGGTGGGCGTCAGCACGCTGGCAGCGATCGCAGTGCCGCCGGAAAAGCTGGAAGCGGTGGCGGCTATCGTGAGCGGCTATGCCGAAGTGAATCACAACTACGAGCGTGAACACCGGATGAACCTTTGGTTCGTGGCCACGGCGCCGGATGCCGCGCGTTTGCACACGGTGTTGGATGAAATCACCATTCGCAGCGGTTACGAAGTGTTGTCATTCCCGCTCGTCGAGGATTACCACATTGATCTGGGATTTGATCTGCGATGGAACTGAACATCATTAAACATTCGACCGCGACGTCGCCGCGCCCGCCCGTGGACGAAGCCGACCGTCGTCTGTTGGCGGCGATCCAGCATGGGTTGCCGCTCACTCCGCGGCCGTATGCCGAAATCGGCGCCCAGCTGGGGGTGTCGGAAGAGCAGGTGATCGCCCGGCTTGCCTATTTGAAAGAGGCTGGCGTGATCCGCCGTTTCGGCGTGGTGGTGCGTCATCATGAACTCGGCTATGCGTCCAACGCCATGGTGGTGTGGGACGTGCCTGAAGAACAGGTTACAGAACTCGGGCGCTGCATCGCCGATTTTGATTTCATTACGCTGTGTTACCGGCGCCCGCGGCGCCTGCCGCAGTGGCGCTACAACCTCTACTGCATGATCCACGGCAAGAACCGTGAGGAAGTGCTGGCCCACCTGGAGTGGATGGTCAATCATTGCGGCCTGCAAACACTGCCACATGAAGTCCTGTTCAGTCGCCGGCGCTTCAAGCAGCGTGGCGCGATTTATACATTACCGGCCGAGACGGATGGATGCTGATGGATGCCACCGACCGCCATATCATTAATAACCTCCAGGGGGATTTCCCGCTGTGCGAGCGCCCGTATGCCGAAGCAGCGGCAAGGCTGGGTCTCACCGAGGACGAACTGATCCAGCGAGTTGAGGCGATGCTTGAAAACAGGACGCTTACCCGTTTTGGACCGATGTATCACGCCGAGCGTCTGGGCGGGGCGCTGACACTGGCGGCCATGAAAATTCCGGCGCAGGATTTCGAACGCGTGGCGCAGATCATCAACGATTTTCCCGAAGTGGCGCACAACTATGCGCGCGAGAACGCCTTCAATATGTGGTTCGTGCTCGCCACCGAGACCCCCGCGCGTATTGGCGAAGTCATCGGCGAAATCGAGAAAACCACCGGTTACCCGGTCTACAACATGCCGAAACTGGAAGAGTTTTTTGTCGGCCTGAGGTTCGAGGCATGAGCACCGCCACCGTCTTGCGCGAAAAACAGGCTGATGCAGCGTATGCACCCGATGCGACCGATCGCCGCCTCATTGTGGCGACGCAGGAGGGTCTTCCACGCGTGAGCCGGCCGTATCATGCGATCGCGGAAAAATTGGGTATCAGTGCCGATGAAGTGATTGCACGTCTCCAGCGTATGCTGAACGGGGGCATGATACGTCGCATCGGTGCGGTGCCGAACCACTACACGCTGGGTTACCAGGCCAATGGCATGTCGGTATGGGACGTGCCGGAGGAGCGAGTACGCGAGTTGGGTCCCAGGATCGGCGAACTTGATTTCGTCAGTCACTGCTACCATCGACCGCGCCATCTCCCCGATTGGCCCTATAATCTCTTCGCCATGGTTCACGGACGCGACCGCGCGGAAGTGGAAACGAAAATGGCGCTGATCGCGGAACTCCTGGGTGAGGCTGACCATGGCCACACGGTGTTGTACAGCACGCGCATCCTCAAGAAAACCGGTTTGAGATTGGCTTAATAAAAAATCGAATAGACAGGATTCACAGGATTAACAAGATTAAAACCGAAAAGTAATCCTGTCAATCCTGAAAAATCCTGTTAATCCTGTGAAATGAGTTTTGAAGGTAAGATGAAATGTTCCGAATATCGCAATACATGCAGGAGATCAGCAGCCCAACTCCGCTGGGCCCCAAGAGAAATCCGCCCGGGCCGGTAGTGATCTGGAACCTGATCCGCCGTTGCAATCTCACCTGCAAGCACTGCTACTCGATTTCGGCCGACACTGATTTTCCCGGAGAGCTTTCAACGACGGAAATTTATAAGGTCATGGACGACCTCAAGGGTTTCCGCGTGCCAGTACTGATTCTTTCCGGCGGCGAGCCGCTTATGCGTCCGGATATCTTCGACATTTCGCGCCGGGCAAAAGAGATGGGTTTCTATGTCGGGCTGTCCACCAACGGTACCCTGATCGACGAATCCAACATCGAGCGCATCGCGGAAATCGGTTTCGACTACGTCGGCATCAGCATCGATGGCCTGCGTGAAACCCACGATCGTTTCCGTCGTCTCGAAGGCGCCTACGACGCCTCCATGAATGCCATCCGTCTGTGCCATCAAAAAGGCATCAAGGTTGGCATGCGCTTCACCATGACCCAGGACAATGCCAAAGAACTTCCCGAACTGCTGAATCTCATGGAAGCCGAAGGCATTGACAAGTTTTACCTGTCGCACCTCAACTACGCCGGGCGCGGCAACATCAACCGCAAAGACGACGTGATCCTGAAAACGACGCGCTGGGCCATGGACCTGCTGTTTGACCGCTGCTGGGATTACACACAGCGTGGCCTGCACAAGGAATTTGTTACCGGCAACAACGATGCCGATGGCGTTTATTTATTGTTCTGGGTGCGCCAGCACTTTCCGCATCTTGTTGATCACACGCGCGCCAAGCTGGCGCAGTGGGGCGGGAATTCCTCGGGCGTGAATATCGCCAATATCGACAATCTCGGTAATGTCCATCCCGACACTTTCTGGTGGCATTACAGCCTGGGCAGTGTGAAGCAGCGGCCGTTCTCGCAGATCTGGCAGGATGTTTCCGACCCGCTCATGGCCGGGCTCAAGGCGAATCCGCGTTCCATCAAGGGTCGTTGCGGTGCCTGTCAGTATTTTGATATTTGCGGGGGCAACACCCGGGTGCGCGCGCATCAGCTCACCAACGACCCCTGGGCCGAAGACCCGGCCTGCTATCTCACCGACGAGGAGATTGGCGTGGAAGGTCTCGGTGAACGCCTGACAAATCGCCCTTACTCCCGGATTCCCATTGCAGTTTCCAAATAGGCGCGATTGTGTGATGGCCACTGATTCGGTCGCGCTACCCAAATTCGCCAGTCGCGCGAGCAGAATCCTCCCTTGGCTGTTTCTGGGCGTGGTTTACGCGTCGGGTGCCGTGGCGTCGCCGTCGGTCCCGACCGACAGGCTTTACGCCGAACACTGTGCCTCTTGTCACGGTCCGGACCGGCTGGGAGCCATTGGCCCGGCGCTATTGCCGGAAAATCTCGGAAGACTCAAACGTGAAGAGGCGGTCGCCACCATCCGCGAGGGACGCGTGGCGACCCAGATGCCGCCGTTCCGGGACAAACTGAGCGCAGAGCAGATCGCGCAACTCGCCAAGCTGATTTATCAACCACTGCCGGAAGTCCCGCGCTGGGGCATGAAGGAAATCCGCGCGTCACACCTGCTGCACGTCAAACCCGATGAAAAGCTTTCAGACAAGCCCGTGTTCAAGGTCGGGGATCCGCTCAATCTCTTCATCGTGGTGGAGCTGGGCGATCACCATGCCACGCTGCTGGACGGCGACCGCTTCGAGCCAATCGCGCGCTTTCCCACACGCTTCGCGTTGCACGGTGGGCCGAAGTTTTCTCCAGACGGGCGTTACGTTTACTTCGCCTCGCGCGACGGCTGGATATCCAAATACGACATCTACAACCTGAAGTTCATCGCCGAGGTTCGCGCCGGCATCAATACGCGCAATGCCGCGGTATCGGGCGACGGCAAATACGTCGCTGTTGGCAATTATCTGCCGCACAGCATCGTTATTTTAGACGCGCGCGACCTGACGCCGGTCAAAGTGATCGAAGTCAAAGGGCATGATGGCAAGAGTTCGCGCGTCTCGGCGGTATACGATGCCGCGCCGCGCAAGAGTTTTATCGCGGCGCTCAAGGATATCCCCGAGGTCTGGGAAATCACCTACGATGAGCACGCGGAGCCGGTCTACGAGGGCATGGTACATGACTTTAAATATGGCGAGGGGATCGCCGTGCCAGGGCCGTTCCCGCCGAAGCGTATCCGTCTTGATGATTACCTCGACGATTTCTTTTTCGATCAGGAGTATGTCCATATCGTCGGGGCCTCGCGCGAGGCCGGCAAGGGTCAGATAGTCAATCTTGACGTGCGCCGGCGCATTGCCACGCTCGATCTTCCCGGCATGCCGCATCTTGGATCGGGCATCACCTGGGAGCGTAACGGCCACATGGTGATGGCCACCCCCAATCTCCGGGAGGGCGTGGTGTCGATCATAGACATGAACAACTGGAAGGTTGTTCAACGTATCGATACCCTCGGGCCTGGTTTTTTCATGCGTTCGCACGAGAACACGCCCTACGCCTGGGTCGATGCCATGATGAGTCCGAAGGACAAGGACAAAATCCAGATCATCGACAAGCGCACGTTTAAGGTAGTGAAGACGCTTACGCCCGCGCCCGGCAAGACCGCGGCGCACACCGAATTCACGCGTGACGGCAAATACGCGCTCGTGAGCGTGTGGGACGTGGATGGCGCACTGGTGATCTACGATGCGGCGACCTTCAAGGAAGTGAAGCGCTTACCCATGAAAAAACCTTCTGGCAAATACAACGTCTACAACAAAATCACGCGCTCGGCGGGAACCAGCCATTAATCGACCTTTGTGCCATGTATTCCGCTTTACGAACCGATTTTTTGCAATCAAGCCCGCTGATTCTGATTTAGATCAATAAGCCTCTACGTGGTCTCCTCTATAAAGTAAACCATCCCCAGACGGTGACCATGCTAGCGCGAAGATGGGGAGCTTCTTCCCCCAAGTTTTATGGAGACCTCCGATGGCTGACAAACTGATGATCGTAATGTTGAACACCGACCCGAAAAATCCTGCGGAACTCGGGGCGCCTTTCTTTCAGGCGAGCGTGGCGGCGGCGATGGAGCTCGACGTCGAAATTGTTTTCAGTGGGGGTGCCGCCGAGCTTGCCGTTAAGGGAGTAGCCGAGAAACTGTATGTAAAGCAGGGCAGCCCCAAGACGGTGTATGACTTCATCAAGGATGCCTACGAGGCCGGCGTGAAGTTCAAAATCTGTTCGCCCGCGCTTGATCTCTGGGGCAACGATCTGATCTCGGAGATCAAGGAAACCGTGGGCGGCGCCTATGTCATCGGCCAAGCCATCGACGATGACGTGGTGACACTCACCTATTAAAGCAGCACCGGTTGAACAACATCCAGCCTGGAGCACGCCAAGCCTTTCTGGGTAGTGGCTACGGCATCGCGCTCAACCCGGAATCCGAGGTCGGTTTTGATATGGAGCCCGAGATCGTGCAGGGGTTGATCCAGCAACTCGCCGCGGGAGAAACCCAGCACTGATCGCCACTGCCAGATGGTTTTGAAGAGGGATGGCCAGTCACGATCCGCCGACCCTCCCTTTCGTGGTGCGAGAGGTATATATTCTTTTGGCGTCATCTATCGGTGAACAGGAATGAACATGCGGCATTGGGTGCGGTCGGTGTTCTGGGCGGTGAGTGCGTGGCCGGTCTTGGTACTGGCTAACCCATTCTCTACGCTTGCGCTGACGCCTTCGGGCGAAATCCCGGCTTCCGGAAAGATTCTGCTGATACTCCAGGACGGTGATTACGTATTACCGCATTTTTCGCCGGACTCGCGTTACCTGGCGTTTGCGCACGTCTTGCTGCAAGGCGCCACCGAATTGACGGAGATTCAGGCCCTCGATCTCAAGACGCTCAAAGTTAATACCCTGCTCGATGCCCAAGGCTCGCGTGAATTCGCGATCTATAAGAGCTTTGTTGCCGATTTCACCTGGAAGGACGCGACCACGCTAAAGGCGGGAATTTCGGACGGCGATGTAAATGGCGTCAATTTGTTCTTCGACGTGGCCGCTGGCAAGCTGATAGGAAAAAAGCCGTTTTCGCTCACCGATGATACGGCTGACAGGGATGAAGCGTTGACTCCCGAGCTGACCGCGGCGTTTCCCTCCGTACCGCCGCCGGCGCTGGCGAACGCGCTGGCGAATGGTTTCAAGGTCGGCCAGAAGAAATATATTGTGCAGAAGAATTACTGGAAACAGGACAATCATATCTGGTACCTCGATACGGAACGAAAGCAGATATCAAAAATTGTCGACATCACGGACGAGTGGATTTACAGCTTGCGCGGCGCGTTTGCCTCGGGCAATGCCATCATCCTGCTCGTGGCTTACGGACCGGACGCCTGGCTGGCGCGGTACACCGGTGGCAAACTTGAATTGCTGTATCGCTTCCCTGTGAAGAATTACCAGCAAACCGGTTTGCGCGTGGAGCACATTCGCGGTGACCGTGTGCTGTTTCAGGTCATCACCGGGCCGGACTATGAAAAAAGGGAAAACTTCCTGTTTGTGTATGACAAGGCAGGACTCAAGAAGATCAAGGAAACCGCCCCCATTTACGACATGGACGTGGACAGCGAGGGAAAGCTTTTGTGCCTGTCGCAGTGGAGTGGCAAGCAGCGCAAGCTGGTTGTGCGGGAGCTGAAGGTATTCCGTTAGCCCCACTGTCACTGACAGGGTTTTGGTAATGGCCTGGCCCGAAGGAAATCGCTAGACTCCCGGTCCCCTCTGATGGCAGTTTTGGGATCGTTGTCCACTTATGAAGAAATATTTCGTCATTTCCGCGCTCGGGACGGATCGACCCGGGATCGTCAACGAGTTATCCAAGACCATTCTCGACAGCGGTTGCAACGTCGAGGACAGCCGCATGACCGTGTTGGGCGGTGAGTTTGCCCTGATCCTGATGGTTTCCGGTCACTGGGGCGCCATCACGCGACTGGAGCGGCAACTGCCGCCGCTGGAGAAAAAACTTGAGCTGACCATTTTAGCGAAGCATACCGAACCGCGCACGAGTGCCCAGGACCGGGTGCCCTACGCGGTGGATGTGGTGGCGATGGACCATCCCGGCATCGTGCACGAGGTCGCCAATTTTTTCGCCAGCCGTGAGATCAACATCGAGGAAATGGGAACGTGGACCTATCCCGCCGCGCACACCGGCACGCCCATGTTTTCGCTCAACCTGACGGTGAGCATCCCGGCCGACGTGCATATCGGACGTCTGCGCGACGAGTTCACCAGCTTCTGCGACACCCTCAATCTGGACGCCACCATTGAGCCGGCGCGGCACTAGTGCGTCGACTTCTGTCCCCGGTGAATCTAGACGGTTAAGTTGGTCCGCTTTTCCAGCAATTCATGTACCAATGGCGTGCAGATGATCTCCATGGCCAGAGACATCTTGCCACCGGGAATGACCATGGTGTTCGGGCGCGACATGCATGAATCGTGGATGCGCTTCAGAAGGTTGGGGAAATCGTATCGCCATGGATCGCGGAAACGGATGACCACCACGCTTTCATCCGCTGTCGGGACATCGCGCGCGATGAAGGGGTTGGAAGTGTCCACCACCGGCACCCGCTGGAAATTGATGTCGGTGAGGGAAAACTGCGGCGTGATGAAATTAGTGTAGTCGCGCAGGCGGCGCAGGATGGTATTGGTGACGGCCTCCGGTGTTCGCCCTTTCACATTGGTGTCGCGATGAATCTTCTGTACCCATTCAAGGTTTAACACCGGAACCACTCCGAGCAGCAGGTCCACGTACTGCGGGATGTCCACCCCGCTGTTGCCGTTGGTGATACTGCGCCGCTCGATGACGGCGGGATTGTGCGATGGGCTCATTGTTCGGCGGGTCCAGGTACGAGCAACCATGCCGCCGTGGAGGCCTTCATAGACCAGTAGATCGGTTTTCTTGGGCAATGCCCGCCAGGGTGTGAAGGTGCCGGCGGGCAACCCAAGTTCTTCCTGGTTGTCGGGCGTGACGTATTCCCTGATCTGCCCGGTGCCGTGTTCGGAGTATTCCTTGAAAAAAGCCTCGAGGCGGTCGAGCTGGTGCATCTCCGGACCGAACAGGCTCAATGCCCGCCCTTCGGTCTGGGCCTGACGGATCAGGCGCATGCGTTCCTCGAGTTCGTAGCATTGGAATGCCTCGCCCTCGACGAATGCGGCCGTAATATTCTCGCGTCGGAAGATGTCCTGAAAGGCGTGACGCACGGTGGTAGTCCCGGCGCCCGATGAGCCGGTGACTGCAACGATAGGATGCCTTTCAGACATGGCTCGACCTCGGGTAACCGTGAATATCGCTATCTTGTTGGTATTCGGGTGCGCTGGTCAACGGTGGCTGCCGGGCCCCGTGGCGGGATGCGAAGAAACGACCTGTAGTTATGTCCCCAGCACCTGAAAAGAGTCAAAACACCTGGGGGCCTAAACGACGACGAGCTGGCGCTCACCGCGCAGTTTCAGGTTAACCAGTGCCTCGTCGGCGCGGCGCAGCATCTGGTGCGGCTCCTCGCCGGGGGAATAAAACGTGAGTACGCCGCCGAAGCCGGGAAGCGGGTAGCTCTGGCCCTTGTGGCTGAAATGCGACTCCTTGGCGCGCTTGTGAACCTTCTCCAGCGCGCGCAAGGCATTGTCCTTGCCGGTGTTGGGCAGCAGCACGGCGAATTCGTTTTTGCTATAGCGCGCCACCATGTCGTAGCTGCGGAAGCGGCCGAGCACTTCGCTCGTGTACCGGTTCAACACCGTATCGGCGATTTCCGCACCGTGTTTTTCCTGAATACCTTCCAGGTTGTCGATATCGATCAGCGCCAGCGCGAGCGGTTCGCCATGGCGCTTCACGCGCTCAATCTCGGATTCGATCTGCCGCACCAGCACGTCGCGCTTGGGCAGTCCGAGCGGCCTTTTCGTGGATTTCTCACCCGCCCGGATGCGGCGCCGGGCCTTGTTAAGTTCTTCGCGCAACTGCTCGCGCTCGGCCTCGATCATCTTGAGATAGGTGGTGGCGTCGGAGAGTTGACGTGACAGCGTCTCGCGCTCGCGCAGCATCTCGTCCATGCCCTTTGCCAGCATCTGGCGCAGTTCATCGAGTTGCGGTGCTACACCGGCCTCGGTAGTGCGCAACGCCTCCGATGTCTTGGCCACCGGCGCCGATGGCTGTTCCGGCGTTCTTGGGCTTTCCATGGCGGGAGTCTCCGTGATCTGGGAATCGGGCGCCTTGAGCGCACGTGGTCTTGACGTGGTCTTGGCAGGTGCGGCCAACGTTGGCTCTGGGGTGAATTCGCGCGCCGGGATGATGTGATCCGGTTGCGGCAGGTAAATCGCCAGGTGTTGCTGGATCAGACGCGCCCGCAGACGGATGGAAGAGGGCAGTGCGTTATTCTGCGTATAGGCAAGTAACTGCTGATGCAAATGGGAGAGACAGGAACCGTTGACGAGACCACGCTCACGGCAGTGATGCAGGCCATCCTTGATCAACTGTAACAGTTCGCCGCCGTCCGGATGGCGCTGAAGGTGCTCGAGATGTCGCACCAACGCACGCATCAAACCGGGGTCGACGGAGAGGTTTTCGCCGACAGCCAACCTTGTGTGCTCCTAGGGGGTTCGGGGACCTTTATTCATTTTTATCGCGCGTAAATGTAACCGCACAAGAGAAAAATAACAACATCTTGTGATGAAAAAATATGAATAACACTACTGGTTGAAAAGCATCGACAGACGATCCACCAATGTCGGCTTGCCCATGATCGAACCGTAGACGCGCCTGTACAACGGCACGTCCCATTCGCGGACGTTCAGAAACTTTCCTCCCGCCTCTTCTATAAGGATGCGGCTGGCCGCGAAATCCCAAATAGGGTTGCCATAGTCAATGGCGGCATCAGCCATGCCCAGGATCGCGCATGTATGAGTAAAACAGGTGCGGTAAATACGGTGGTTCGGATGCGCCCGCGCCACGGCGTCGAACAGGCGCCCGTCGTCGCGGTGCTTGGTGAAGTTCGCCCGCGACGGAAGCATCACGCGCTCGGTCCCGTCGATGGCATCGGGGTCGAGATCGGGGAGCGTCACATGTCGGCCGTTATGGTAGGCGCCCATCCCGAAGGCGGCGCTTACCCGGATATCCAGCACCGGATGATCGATAACGCCCACGACCGGTTCGCCGCGGTAATGCAATGCGAGAATGCTGCCAAAGGCCGGCATACGCTGTACAAAGTCCTCGGTGCCATCAATCGGGTCCATGACCCACTGGAACGGCGCTTCAGGACGAGTCGGCGGATATTCTTCGCCGATAATGCCGTGGTCGGGGAAATCCCGCTCGATCAGTTCGCGCAGCAATTCTTCGACCCTGAGATCCGCGGTGGTGACGAAGCTCTGGTCCGGTTTGCGCTTGACCTCGAATCCGGCCAGCAGCATAGACAGGATGAGCGAACGCGCCGTCGCGGAAAATTCAAGGGCCTTGGTAAAAAAGCGTTCGATGTCGCGTACTGGAATTTCGTTACGAATGTCCACGGAGTTATTTCCTCGCCCGATCTTTTCAAGATTTAACGTCATGTTTCTTCATCGCCGCATGCGCGATTCAGATCCAATGCCCGGCCTCCAGGCGCCATGACCCACGGGCAGTTAGTCCAGGGCGGATTATGGCGCATATGAAAGAATATCGCGCCATTGATCCGGGCACGTGTTCCACTGGTCCGCACTGGTCTGGCGCGGTGGCCCCGGGGATCATAGCTTTGAGTAATGGGGCGGGGTGCACCACCTCCGTCCCCGTGCGAAAAGACGCCGGAGACATGCGCAAGAAACGTTTTTCCAGGACTCATCCCCGCACCTCGACGCTGTCGCATGGATGGCAGAATCTGCGTTTTCACTGGTACACGACGCGCAAGGGTCCGCTTATCTTTATTCTTGTAATCGGTCTGGTTGTTACTTCGTTCGGTTATTTCATCCACTCGGCTTTCGCCAGGCGGGACGACGTGAAGAACCTTACCTGTCTCGCATTTAACGTGTACTTCGAGGCGCGCGGCGAGCCAATGGTCGGTCAATACGCGGTGGCCGAGGTCACCATGAACCGCGTGGCTTCGGGCCGCTACCCCGACACGATTTGCGGTGTGGTGCATCAGAGGAACTGGGATACGTTGCGCAAGCGCTATGTCGGCGCTTTCTCCTGGAACGAACTGGATGAACGTCCCTCGCTTGAAGAAGAAACCTTCCGGCGCGCCTGGGAGGTCGCCGAAACGGTTTATTACGGACGTCATACGCCGACGCTCGCGGGCGCGCTGCATTATCATGCCACGCACATCAAGCCCAGCTGGGCCCGCGGTAACAAGCCCGTCGCACGGATCGGTAGACACATTTTTTACCGATAGCGCGGGTTTGCATGGCCTGCCGGGATCGGCGGGCCGAAAATGCGTATCTCCTCGACGTTCTGCCGTATTATCCACGTCACGGGGAGGCTTGTCGGTGAGCACGGAGGCAGGCAAGATGGTTTACATCGTTTACTATTCGTCTGGTTCGTTCCTCATAGATAATCCCATGCCAACGACAATAACTTCCGGAACGCATGCCGGATATTTTCGTCCGCCGTCAGGTCCAATCCCGGGCGTACACCTCTGGAGGATATTGTTCAGTGAAGCCTGACGACGCCTCTCCAACGATCTGGGCCGTTGCGCTGGCCGCGTGCCTGTTGGCCGTGGTGCGGCCCGTGGCTGCCGCCGGGGCGCTGACGCTGGACGATTACTTCGCGCATGCGCTGACGCGCAGCGAGGTGGTCGCGACGCAGGGCGAACTGATCCAGCAGGCGGAGGAACGTTATCGCCAAGCGGGGTCTGCATTGCGCCCAACTATCGATGGCGTCGCTTCCTATACCTGGCTGGACAAGGGGGCGCGCGACACGTCAGCGAATCCCGCGCGTCATCCCAACGCGCGAATTACCGCCACCCAGCCGCTGTTCCGCGGCTTCCGGGAATTCGCCTCGATGCGGCAGACGCAGGCACTGGTGGGCGCTCAGGGAGAGGATTATCGCCAGGCGCGCACGCAGCTGTTTAAGGACGTGGCGCAGAATTTTTACGA
This sequence comes from Sulfuricaulis sp., assembly GCF_024653915.1. Classification (NCBI taxonomy): domain Bacteria; kingdom Pseudomonadati; phylum Pseudomonadota; class Gammaproteobacteria; order Acidiferrobacterales; family Acidiferrobacteraceae; genus Sulfuricaulis; species Sulfuricaulis sp. The sequence goes on from NZ_JANLGY010000011.1 coordinate 82,831, forward strand.
CGTGCTGTCACTCGAACAAGACTTGAAGAATCTCGATGAGCAGATCAACTACAACCTCGAGCGCGAGAAGGAACTGCGCGATCGCGTGCGCATCGGCCGTTCGCGTACAGGCGAGACACTGACGGTGCAGAGCACGATAAGCACCCTGCGCGCGCAGGTCGAACAGTTGCGGGCCCAGCTCAGCGCCGCACGCGAGGCCTTCGCGTTCCTGAGCGGCCTGCCAGCCGCTACGCCGCTGCGTGATGTCGAGACCCTGCCAGTGAATTTGGATGCGCTCGAGGCCTATCTTGTGCGGCTGGAGTTGCGTCCGGACGTGAAGGCGGCGCAGCAACGCCTGACCGCGGCGCAGGAAAACATCACCGTGGCACGCGGCGCGCGCCAGCCCTCGCTCGATCTGAACGCCAACCGTTACCTGGAACGCCGGGGCAGCCTTGAGAACGTCGATTGGGATGTGCAGCTGGCGCTGACGATCCCGTTGTACGCCGGCGGAAGCCGGCAATCGCAGGTGCGCGAGGCGGTATCGCAGAGCACACAGGCCGAGCTGGGCGCAAGCCAGGTGCGCCGCCAGGCAGAGCAGGAAATCCGCTCGGTCTATCAAAGCGTGGTATTCGATCACTCGCAGCTTGAGGCGCTGGAGAAGGCGACCGAGGCGGCGCGCAAAAACTACGAAGTGCAACGGCGTGACTACCGCTTGGGGCTGGTCACGAACCTGGATGTGTTGCAGGCCCTGACCGCCTTTCAGGAAAACCAGCGGGCGCTGGACCGCGCGCGCTACACCGCGAAACTCGATTATCTCAAGCTGGAAGCAGCGGCCGTGCGTCGCCCGGCCGCGCCCGAAGAACCCACGCCATGAACCTGCCTGAAATCGCCATCCGCCGTCCGGTGTTCGCCTGGATGCTGATGGCGGCGCTGATCCTGTTCGGCGGGATCTCGGCCTCGCGCATGGGCATCAGCCAGTTGCCCGACGTGGATTTCCCGGTGGTATCGATTCGCGTGGACTATCCTGGCGCCGCGCCCGAGGTCATCGAGACCAACGTCGTCGACGTCATCGAAGACGCGGTCATGACGGTGGAGGGCGTGCGCAGCGTGACCTCCACCGCGCGCTATGCCCAGGCGAGCATCAGCGTCGAGTTCGAGCTGTCGCGTGACATTGCCGACGCGCTGCAAGAGGTGCAGAATAAAGTCGCGGCGGCGCAGCGCCACCTGCCGACCGACATCGAGCCGCCGGTCATCAGCAAGACCAACCCCGAAGACCAGCCGATCCTGTGGATGTCGGTCACGAGCGACCGGCACACGCTGCGCGAGCTGATGCGTTACGTGAAGGACTCGCTCAAGGACCGGTTCTCGTCCGTCAGCGGCGTCGGCGAGATCACGCTCGGCGGCTACGTCGATCCCAACCTGCGCGTCTGGGTCTCGGGCAAGGAACTGAACCGCTACCAACTGGCGGTGACCGACGTGCTGAACGCGATCGTCGCCGAGCACTCGGAGCTGCCCGCCGGCCAGATCACCGCCGGGCTCAAGGAATACGACGTGCGCACCCTCGGCGAGGCCAAAACCGCCAAGGAGTTCGAGAACATCGTCATCAACCAGCGCGGCGGCCAGCCGGTCTACAGCCGCATCCGCCTGAGCCAGGTGGCGCAGATCGAGGACGGGCTGGATGACATCCGCCGCATCTCGCGCGCCAACGGCGAGCGCGCGGTCGGCATCGGCATCCGCAAGCAGCGCGGGTCGAACACCGTGGCCGTGGCGCAGGGCGTCAAGGCGCGCATGGCCGAGGTCGCCAAGCAGTTGCCGGAAGGCATGAAGATCGCCGTCAACTTCGACACCACCAAGTTCATCGAGGAGTCGGTGGACGAGTTCAAGATGGCGCTGGTGCTGTCGGCGCTCGCCACCGCGTTCGTGTGCTGGTTGTTTCTCGGCAGCTGGACCGCGACGCTGAACGTCATCCTGGCGATCCCGACGTCGATCATCGGCACCTTCATCGTCCTGTACTTCTTCGGCTTCACGCTCAACACCTTCACGCTGCTGGGCCTGAGTCTCGCCATCGGCATCGTCGTGGACGACGCCATCATGGTGCTGGAAAACATCGTGCGCCACCAGGAAAAGGGCGAGAACCGCGTGGAGGCGGCGCTCAAGGGTTCGCGCCAGGTCACTTTCGCCGCGCTGGCGGCGACGCTGGCGGTAGTCGCGATCTTCCTGCCGGTGGCGTTCATGAGCGGTGTCATCGGCAAGTTTTTCTTCCAGTTCGGTATTACCATGACGGTGGCGGTGCTGCTGTCGCTGCTGGAGGCGCTGACGCTGACGCCGATGCGCGCCTCGCAGTTCGTCCAGGCCGGCAGCCGCGTCACGCGCATGGGACGCGCGGCGGATTTCGCGTTTCGCGCCGTGGCCGCGCTGTACCGCAAGCTGCTGGAGGTCGCATTGCGGCATCCTTGGATCATCATCGGCAGCTCGGCTCTGTTCTTCGCGGCCTCGTTCAGCACGCTCAATTTCATCAACAAGGAATTCATGCCGGCGCAGGACCAGAGCAGCTTCATCGTGCGCGCGCAGACGCCGGTGGATTCCTCGATGGAGTTCACCGACTCGGTGATGCGCGAGGCCGAGAAATTCTTCGCTGCGCGTCCCGAAATCCGGCGCTACATGGTCGCGGTGGGTGGGTTCGGCACTGGCGGACAGTCGAATCTGGCAAACGCCTTCATCAGCATGAAACCGAAAGGCAGCCGCGGCATCGACCCGGAGGCCGGCCACGAACTGTCGCAGCAGGAGCTGATGGCGGCCACGCGCGAAGCGCTCAAAAAGCTGGGCCTGAAGGTCTCGATCCAGGATCTGTCGCAGCGCGGTTTCACCGCCTCGCGCGGCTTTCCGATTGAGTTCGCGGTGCAGGGGCGCAACTGGGACAAGCTGGTGGAGTATTCCGAGACTATCATCGCGAAGCTCGACGCCACCGGTCTCGTGACCGACACCGACAGCGATTATCTGCTCGGCAAGCCGGAAATCCAGATCATCCCGGACCGCGAACGCGCCGCCGCGCGCGGCGTGAGCATCCAGGCCATCTCCCAGACGGTCAACGCCATGGTCGGCGGCGTCGTCGCCGGACAGTATTCCTCCGAGGGGCACCGCTACGACGTGCGCGTGCGGCTGCGCGACCAGGAGATCGACCGTATCGACCAGATCAAGCGACTGTACGTGCGCAACAATCGCGGCGAGCTGATCCCGCTCTCGGAGGTGGTGCAGGTGCGTGAGGCCAAGAGCCTGGCGCAGATCAACCGCAACGACCGCGAGCGCGCGATCAAGATATTCGCCAACGTCAAGGCCGGCGAGTCGCAGCAGGAGGCGCTGGATCGGGCGCAGGCCATCGCACGCGAGGTGTTGCCGCCGGAATACACGGTACGTTTCGTCGGCGGATCGCAGTCGTTCCAGGAATCGTTCGCGAGCCTGTGGTTCGTGCTGGTGCTCGGCGTGATCGTGGCGTACATGGTGCTGGCCTCGCAGTTCAACAGCTTCGTGCACCCGGTCACGGTGCTGATGGCGCTGCCGTTCAGCGTCTCGGGCGCGTTCCTGACGCTGCTGCTGTTCGACCATTCGCTCAACATTTTCAGCTTCATCGGCCTGATCCTGCTAATGGGCATCGTGAAGAAGAATTCCATTCTGCTGGTGGACTTCACCAACCAGGTGCGCGATCGCGGCGGTGTGACGGTGCGCGCGGCACTGATCGAGGCCTGTCCGATCCGGCTGCGCCCGATCCTGATGACTTCGTTCGCCACCATTGCCGCCGCGCTGCCGCTGGCGCTGGCCCTTGGTCCCGGCGCGGAGCTGCGCGCGCCCATGGCGATCGCGGTGATCGGCGGCGTGCTGGTATCCACGCTGCTCACGCTGTTCGTCGTGCCTTGTGTGTACGAATTGCTGTCGCGCTTCGAACGCGACCGCCGTGCGGTGGAAAAACGGCAACAGGAGATTGTCGAAGCTACCAGGAACTAGTCTGGCAGGAATAATCCGAGTCGGCCTTGATGGCAATCGTACTGAATCCCGTTTAATGAAGTTTCATTCGCGGACGCGCACGTTGCTGCAGGAAATCCGAAAACATGAGCAGCAGCATCGGCAGCGTGCCGTGCAGTGCGCGCTGGTGCAGACGGTAAAGCATGCGGTAGGTCAGACGCGCGAACCAGCCCTCGATCATCATGTTCCCCATAAGATTGCCCATGATGTTTCCTAGCGTGGTGTAGTGCGCGAGTGATATCAGTGAGCCGCGGTCGCGGTAAATGAATTCAGGCAGTGACTTGCCATGTATCCGGCGGGCGACGGCTTTGACGAGTAGAGCGGCCTGCTGGTGCGCCGCCTGCGCCGTCGGTGGTACTGGCCTGTCCTTGCCCGGTTGCGGGCAAGAGGCGCAGTCGCCGATCGCGAATATATTGTCGTCGCGCGTGGTTTGCAACGTCGGACGCACCACCAGCTGGTTGAGCCGGTTGGTCTCGAGGCCGGCGAGTTCGCGCAGAAACGCCGGCGCTCGTATGCCGGCGGCCCAGACCCGGTGCGAGGCGTGAAAAAACTGGCCGTCATGCGTCTGCACGCCCTCGTCGATCACGCGCGTCACGCGCCGGCCGGTGTACACGTCTACCCCGATCTTGTGCAGCTGTTTTTCCGCGGCAGTGGAAAGCCGCTCTGGCAGCGCCGGCAGGATGCGGGCGGCGGCCTCGATGATGACAAGCTTGAGGTCTTGCTCCGGATTAATGCGGTCGAAGCCGTAGACCACGAGCTGGCGCGCCATATTGTGCATCTCCGCGGCCAGCTCCACGCCGGTAGCGCCGGCGCCCACGATCACGACCTGCAGCTGATGCGCTGACAAGCGCTCCGGATGTGTTTGCGCGTGGATGTAATTGCGCATCACCGCGCGCTGGAAGCCGTCGGCCTGGTCGCGGTCGTCGATGAACACGCAATGCTCGCGCACACCCGGTATCCCGAAGTCGTTGCTGACACTGCCGACCGCGAGCACCAGCGTGTCGTAGGGCAGCACGCGGCGCGGGACGAACTCGCGGCCGGCCTCGTCGAGCGTCGGCGCTAGGCTCACCTCGCGCCGGTCGCGGTCGAGGCCGTCCATGCGCCCGAGGCGGTATTCGAAATGATGCTGGTGCGCCTGGGCGATGTAGTCGACGTCGTTCTCATGCGAGTCGAAGGTGCCGGCCGCGACCTCGTGCAGCAGCGGCTTCCACAGGTGCGTGAGCTTGGCGTCCACGAGCGTGACCTGCGCCTGCTTCCGCTTCCCGAACTTGTCGCCGAGACGCGTGGCCAGCTCCAACCCACCCGCGCCGCCGCCGACGATCACGATCCGATGTGGCTTCATGTCCTTATTCTACAGCGTTACAGAGCGCCGGCCTCGATAACAGTTATCTGCCGGTGTGCATGGTTCGTGAGGAAGCGCAAAGCAGGCAACTCGTGGAGACGCAGACACTTGAGACAAGGCTCGGTGTATCGATATTCTTCGACTGCTGCAGTGTCAGTCGCGGCAAGGCACTGCGTTGGATTAATGGCTGGCTTGTGGACCGGGAATTCGCGACAGCCAGCTGGTCTGAGGTATTATTGCCACCTGCCATATGGTGCAAAGGTTGGCGCCAGTCATATCTCTGGCTAGACTGGAATAACTACCCACACGGATTGTGACCATGTTTATTCTTTTTCGCCCAATAATCATTGTTGTCCTGCTCTGCCTCGGTCTGGTGGCCTGCGCCGGTTCTACATTGCCCCCCGACCCGGCCGCTGGCGCCGATACGCAGCGGAGTTCACACTCCTCCGGCGTTGCCTACCGTGACAGACCGATCCACGTCATCGGGAGCGCACCGCCGCAAGTGAGCGTGAAGAATGATCCACGCCTGGGAAGTACCACGGCGAAGATCGGCATCGTCGAATTCAGCGACTACCAATGCTTCTATTGCCGGGATTTTCACCAGAAGCAATTCGCGCAGATCAAGAAGGACTACGTCGATACCGGTGTGGTGCAGTTCATTCACAAGGATTTACCTCTTCGAATTCACGCGCAGGCCGTGCCCGCCGCCATGGCCGCCCATTGTGCAGGTGTGCAGGGCCGCTTCTGGGATATGCACGATGCCTTGTTTGCCCATCAGGGCCGGTTGGGCCAAAACCTGTATGCAGAGTTGTCACGCCAACTGAATCTGGACGAGACAAAGTTCAGCGCTTGTTTCGAAGGCCAGGCCTTTGGGCAAGGTATCGGGCAGGACGTTAGCAGTGCCCGCAGGCTGGGGCTCACCGGCACGCCATCGTTTTTGATCGGAACTATCGAGGGCGATACGCTGACCATCGTGCGCCAGTCACTCGGTGCCCCAGGATTTGAGGTGTTCGTGCAGGAAATCGAAAAACTGCGGCAGCTGTCCGTTACGTCTCCACGATAGGAGTTCGCGAGGCATCGCTTTTATAATATACGGACAAACTCGGAAAAGATTCTATGGCGGGGAAAAACTCCGGCCCGCGCAAGCCGACCGGCGCACTGGACAACAAGAAGCTCGATGACATCGTGGCCCGCGCTCATAAGGATCGCGACACGCGCCTGGCAGGTTACCGCGAGCAGTCACTGAGAATTCATCCATTGATTTGCGCACGCTGTGGCCGCACGTTCCTGCGCGAGAATTTGCACGAGTTGACGGTGCATCACAAGGACCATAACCACGACAACAATCCCCCGGACGGCAGCAATTGGGAGAACCTCTGCCTCTATTGCCACGACAACGAACACCAGCGCTTCGCGCATCTGGTGCAAGGTTATGACGTCAATATCGGGACGGAGAAAAAGACCGTGGCAACGCACAATCCCTTTGCCGGCCTTAAGGATATGCTCAAGAGCAAGTAGCTGGATGTCGAACTGTCGCGCGCAACGGCGACAGAATAATTTCCCCGTTGTTCGCGCGTGATTCCTATCACGACCGGGATATCTCCAAAGACCCGCGATAACCGGTCTCCGTTTGATTCAGGTCAAGTGCATTCCAAACCATACGGGCTACTTAGTATAATGAAAGCCTTGTGTCCGAGGCTTGATGCCGTGACCGGTCAAGAGGAGATCATGATGAAAGGTACTGTTCCCACAGCCTTTATTCGCAAACTCGATGTCGGCGGAAAGGAAGTGCTCACGGATTCCGAGGGCTATATCCTTAACCTGGAAGAATGGTCGGAGGACTTCGCGAATGCATTGGCAGCCCAGGAGCAGTTGCAGCTCACCGATGAGCACTGGGAGATCATCCGGTTTCTGCGCGAGTTTTTCGTCGAGCATGGCGTGCAAGCCAACGTGCGTGAGATGATCAAGCACTTTCGCATGAAGTGGGATCCCGAAAAGGGCAGCAACCGCTATCTCCATGAGATCTTTCCGCGTGGCGGTCCGCAGAAGCAGGGCAACCGTCTCGCCGGCTTGTTGCGCACCAAGGGCGAGCATTGATTGAAACAAGTCCAAGTTAAGGGGAATATTATGTCGGCGACTAAAAATACCGTGGTGTATCGGGTGATCATCGGATTGTTGCTGCTCACTATTGTCGGTCTGGTCCTGAAGTTTGTAGTGCTGGGCAGGACCGGGACCGAGGTGGATGGCAGGGTGACGATACTGCTCGATCCGTCCGAGCGCGTCGTGGTGCTGAACGAGATGCGCCAATTCCTCGTCGGCATCCAGCAGATGCTGGAGGCAGCAGAACGCAAAGACGCTGCCGCCATCGTGAAGATTACGCGTCCGCTCGGCATGGCGGCGGCACACGCGGTCCCGCCCGGATTGGCGGCAAAATTGCCGCTGGAGTTCAAGACGCTGGGACACAGCGTGCACAACGACTTCGACCGCATCGCCATGGATGCTGAGGCCATGAATGATGTGCAGCTATCGCTGCGACAGCTCGGACAGACCATGAATAAATGTGTGGCGTGCCATGCCACGTACCAGATCGCACTCCCGCCCGGGCCCCGCCAGTAAGTACACCCGTTTCGCCCGGTTTTTCCTGTGAGGCTGCATCATGTGCGGCCCTTTCTTTTTGACCTGCATCAAGCGCGCATGCCGATGATGTGCCTAAAATTCCGGATTCTCGGAGGTCCAGCGCAATGGCTGAAACAAGGGAAACGGCGAGGCTGGCCGGCCCAGAGCAAACTGTCGGTTATACCCTGCACGGCAACCGGTATCTCAACATTACCAACCGCTGTTCGTTGCGCTGTGCATTCTGCCCGAAATTCAACGACGAATGGACGGTGCAGGAATACCAACTGCGACTCGATCATGATCCTGCGCTCGAGGAAATCGTCGCGGCGGCGGGCAATCCGGAGGATTATCAGGAGATCGTGTTCTGCGGTCTGGGAGAACCCACTCTACGGCTGTATACGCTGCTGGATGTGGCGACCCGCATACGGCATCGCGTCAAACGGATACGCATCAACACCGACGGGCTCGCCAGTTTTGTTTACGGGCGTGATGTGACGCCCGATATGGAAGGCCTGATCGATGCGCTGTCGGTATCGCTGAATGCCCAGAACGCGGATATCTATAACCGGCATTGTCGTCCGAAACTGCCGGGCTCTTACGGGGCGATGCTGGATTTTGTGAGGCGTGCGCGCGAATTTATCCCGGACGTTACCCTGACCGCTATCGATGGACTCTCCGGCGTTGATATTTCGGCGTGTGAAAAGATCGCGCATGACCTTGGAGTAAAATTCCGGCATCGCGTGCTGGACGTTGTCGGCTGATTTATTCGCGCCATGCCCCCCACGGGAAAAATGGAACTCGTCTGCCCGGCAGGCAGCATGCCGGCGCTGAAGGCGGCGGTGGACAATGGCGCCAATGCCGTTTACCTCGGCTTTCGTGACGGCACCAACGCGCGCAATTTCCCCGGCCTCAATTTCGATCTGGATGAAGCACGCCGGGCTGTGCATTACGCGCATGAGCGCGGCGCGCGTGTATTCCTGGCAATCAACACCTATCCACGCCCATCGCAGTGGCAGAAGTGGTGCCGCGCTGTGGATCAGGCGGCCACCCTCGGCATCGATGCCCTGATTCTCGCTGACCCCGGGCTCATGGATTACACCGTACAGACTTATCCCGATCTGCGCCTGCATCTTTCGGTGCAGGGTTCGGCCACCAGCCACGAGGCGATTGATTTTTACGTGCGGCATTTCGGCGTCCGGCGTGTAGTGTTGCCGCGGGTGTTGTCGCTCACGCAGGTGCAGAATGTCATGAAGCGCGTGAACACGGAGGTGGAGGTATTCGGCTTTGGCAGTTTGTGCGTCATGGTCGAGGGCCGTTGCACGCTGTCTTCCTACGTGACCGGCGAATCACCGAATTCGAACGGGGTGTGTTCTCCTGCGAAACACGTGAAATGGGAGGAATCGGCCAGCGGCCGGCGCTCGCGCCTGAATGGCGTATTAATTGACACCTATGCGCCGGACGAGCCCGCGGGCTACCCGACGATTTGTAAAGGCCGCTTTGCTGTACAGGGATGTACGAATGCCGCGGGCGCAGGACGCGCAGGACGCGCAGGAGCGGCCGAGGTCGGCGGTAAGGTTTACTACGCCATGGAGGAACCGACCAGCCTCAACGTGCTCGACATTCTTCCGGAGCTGTATCGCGCTGGAGTGGCGGCGATCAAGGTTGAGGGTCGGCAGCGCAGCCCGGCCTACGTGGCGCAGGTTACGCGCACCCTGCGCGAAGCCATCGATGCCTGTATCAGTGATCCGGAGACATTTGTACCCGAAGTCGAATGGGTGAAGCAGCTTGACAACGTCGCCGAAGGACGCTGCCACACGCTCGGTGCGTATTCCCGGCCATGGCAATGAAAATTTCCCTCGGTCCGATTCCATACCTCTGGGAACGCAGCCGCGTTTTTGATTTCTATGCGCGCGCTGCCGAGGCACCGGTCGATATTGTCTATCTGGGAGAGACGGTTTGCTCTAAACGCCGCGCCATGCGTTTGCCGGACTGGCTCGATATCGCCGCGCGTCTGACCGCCGCGGGCAAAGAAGCGGTGCTGTCAACGCTTACGCTGATCGAGGCCGAATCGGAAGCTTCCTACCTGCGCACCATCATTGAAAACGGCCGGTATACAGTCGAGGCCAACGACATGGCGGCGATCAACATGCTGGCAGGTGTCGCGCCGTTTATTGTCGGCCCGCATGTCAATGTCTATAACAGTCGCGCCCTTGAGCTGATGGCGCGTATTGGCGCCCGGCGCTGGGTGATGCCAATGGAGCTCGACCGCGAAACACTGGCCGCGCTTCAGTCCAGCCGTTCCGCCAACCTGGAAACCGAGGTGTTCGTATTCGGGCGTCTGCCGCTGTCCTTCTCGGCGCGCTGTTTCACCGCCCGCGCGCATAACCTCCCCAAGGATGAGTGCGGTTTCCGTTGCGCGGATTACCCTGAGGGCATGCCGATGCAAACACGCGAGGGCCAGTCATTTCTGAATCTCAACGGTATCCAGGTTCAGTCCGGAGAGACTTACAACCTGGTAAACGAAATCGGAGAGCTGCGAGCGCTCAAAGTGGATATTTTGCGGCTTTCTCCCCAGCCCGAAGGGATGTTCGAAATCATCGATGCTTTCCGTCACGTCATGGACGGGCAACTGGAATCGTCTGCCGCGGCCGGTAGTATCGCGCCACATCAAACAGCTGGATTTTGCGATGGCTACTGGCATGGCGCACCAGGCATGCACCGGGTGCACGTATGACTACACGCACCGGCTTTGTAATCGATACCGGACTGCATTCCGGCCCGGAAAATATCCGGCTCGACAGCGCCCAATGGCGTGAGGCGCAAGAGGCGGATGCGCCCATTTGCCACGTACGATTCCATCGTTATCGTCCCACTGTCTCGCTGGGCGCCTTTGAAACGGCGGGCCATGCCTTGCGCGCGGAGTATTGCCGCGATCAGGGGATCGACATGGTGCAGCGCGTGAGTGGCGGCGCGGCGGTTTATCTCGACCCCGATCAATTGTGCTGGACGCTGACGCTTTCCCGTCCGAGCGCCTGGGGCAAGAAAAATATCATGGAATGGCTCGCACTGTTAGGCGGGGGAGTGGTGAAGGGGCTGCAAGGATTGGGCGTGAATGCCATATTCGCGCCGCCCAACGACATCGAACTGGCGGGGCGCAAGCTGGCTTCGGGCTTTATCGCGCTCTCGGATTCGGCGCTGCTGTTTCAGGGCAGCCTGCTGCTGGATCATGACACCGAAACCATGATGACGGCGCTGCGCGTGCCAACGGAAAAACTCACACCGGATGGTGTCCGTAGCGCACGCGGTCGTTTTACCACGTTGCGGGACGAGGGCGTTGCCGCTGAGCCGGCTGTTCTGGAATGGCATGTCCTTACTGGTTGGGCTGAATTGCTTGACGTGGAATTTGGCAAGAGAGTGGAATTGAAGTCAGAGGAAATTACCGGTGACGCGAACCATGCGCCACCCGCCGGTAACTGGGATGCCGAACTTAATTTCTGGTATCAGGCCCTGGTAAAAACGCCGGGCGGTGTCCTGTATGTCCGTGTGCGTCTTAGCGAAAGCGGCGATACTCTGCAGCAGGTTGAATTCGCCGGTGGCATGCAATTGTATCCCGCGTATTTGTTTATCTCGCTTTCATCCTGGCTCGCCAGGACGCCGGTGGCGTGGCTGGATGAGCGCCTCGATGAATTCTTTCGTGTCTATCCGCATGACCTGGCTGGGTTTACCACCGAGGACATTCAGCACGGCCTGCGCCTCGCACTCGATCGCTATGCCCAGCAGGCGCAGTTTGCATTGACTCATGAGCAGGCCAATACGCTCATGGTGCATGCGCCATCGCCACTGGCGGCAGCGGATGTTGCTCGCGCGGCCAGCGTCATGCTGGTGCCGTACTGCGCCAAGCCATCCTGGTGCAAGTGGCGCCACCGCGACGGTTGTCCCGATTGCGGGATGTGCGAAGTAGGCGAGGCATATCGTCTGGCACGCGAGCGCGGCATGCGCGTCGTGACGATCACCAATTTTGAACATTTGCAGCAGACACTCGGCGAGCTGCGCGCACAGGACACACCGGCCTATGTCGGCATGTGCTGCCGCCATTTCTACCTGAAACGCGAATATGCTTTTCGTGAGGCCGGCATTCCTGCCGTGCTGATGGATATCACCGGTTCGAACTGTTACGAGCTGCAACAGGAGGATCTGGCCTACGCGGGGAAATTCCAGGCGCAGGCGCGCCTTGATCTGGATGTGTTGCGTAGGGTGATGAAACGTGTCCCTCCGGTGGCGGGAAAGGCGGATTAACTCGCGGCCAGACGCTGGTCGATGGCGCGCTGGAAAACAGCGAATGCGGCTCCGCCCAGAGTTTCCCCCAGCACATCGCGGAAATGCGCCTCCCAGTCGTAGTCCAGCGCGTCCAGCAGGTTCTTCACATGCACGCCGGTTTCCGTGTCGCCTTCAATACACAGCCGGCGATTGAAGAAGAGCGTGTCGGGGTCCTCGCGCCGGGTCGCGAGTTGCCAGAAATCTTCCACTTTGCCGCTGATACGGACATCGGCAAGGCCCGCCGCGGCTGGCTGCAACCGTCCCTGGTCGATCCGGAAATGGATCTCGCTCGCCGCATCTCGAATATGTATACAAACGGATTTGCCGTTGATTTCCGGCAGGCGCGCCGCCAGTGGCTGGCCGCGCAGCAGGTGGTTGAATGCACGCGCGAACAGTTCCGCGTGCACGGCGTCGGGGATGATGCGCAGAGGCAGTAACAGTGGATGAGGCAGCATATGTACCGGGAAAAATGGGACGAATGTTTTATAACAGGTCTGGATGAAAGAAGTTATTGATCTGGGTCAAATTATGCTCGCAGAAGTCGTTCTATTCTGAGCGCTCCATGAAATTCAAAAATTTGCGCGAATTTATTGCGCATCTGGAAAAACTCGGCGAACTGCGGCGCATTACGGTCCCGGTAGACCCGCGACTGGAGATCACCGAAATATGCCAGCGCACCCTGCGCGTGCAGGGGCCGGCGCTGTTGTTTGAAAACCCGAAACAATCGGATATCCCGCTGCTGGGGAATCTTTTTGGCACCACGCGACGCGTGGCGCTAGCCATGGGACGCGAATCTATCGAAGACCTGCGCGAGGTTGGCAAGCTGCTTTCGTTTCTGAAGGAACCGCAGGTGCCACGCGGTCTCGGCGACGTCATCGAGAAGTTCCCGGAATTCAAGCAACTGTTGCACGTGGTACCGCGGGTGGTGAGCAACGCATCGTGCCGACAACATGTAATCGAAGGCAAGGACGTGGACTTGTCGATATTCCCCATACAGACTTGCTGGCCGGAAGACGCCGGGCCCTTGATCACCTTCGGCTTGGTTGTTACCAAAGGTCCCTACAAGGAAAGACAGAACATCGGCATCTACCGTCAGCAGGTGATCGCGCGCAATAAAGTGATTATGCGCTGGCTGCCACACCGCGGCGGCGCGGTAGATTTTCGTGAGTGGAAGGAGGCTCATCCTGGAGATCTCTTTCCCGTCGTGGTTGCCATCGGGGCCGATCCGGCGACACTGCTGGCGGCGGTGACACCGATTCCCGATACACTGTCGGAATTCCAGTTCGCGGGACTATTGCGTGGGGCGCGCAGTGAGGTCGTCCCCTGCGGCTGTGCCACGCTGTACGTGCCGGCCTCGGCAGAAATAGTGCTCGAGGGCTATATCGACCCGGCAGAAGAAGCGCTGGAAGGACCGTTCGGCGATCACACCGGCTATTACAACTCGCAGGAAAAATTTCCCGTCTTCACTGTCGAGCGCATCACGCATCGCGACCAGCCCATATATCACAGTGCCTACATGGGGCGTTCGCCGCACGATGAGCCCTCAGTATTGGCCATGGCGCTCAACGAGGTTTTCATTCCGTTGCTGCAGAAGCAGTTTCCGGAGATCGTGGATTTCTATCTGCCGCCGGAAGGCTGCTCCTACCGCGTAGCCTGCGTCAGCATTAAGAAACGTTATGCCGGTCACGCCCGACGCATCATGTTCGGCGTGTGGTCTTACCTGCGCCAGTTCACCTACACCAAATTCGTGATCGTCACCGATGACGACATCAACGTGCGTGACTGGAAAGAAGTTGTTTGGGCCATGAGCACGCGCATGGATCCCGTGCGCGATACGCTGCTGATCGAGAACACCCCTATTGATTATCTGGATTTCGCCAGCCCGGTCTCGGGTCTCGGCGGTAAGATGGGTTTGGATGCCACCAACAAATGGCCGGCCGAAACGGCGCGTGCCTGGGGCCGGCCGATTTCCATGAGCGCCGAGGTGGTGCGCCGGGTCGACGACCTGTGGCACCAGCTGGGGATTGAGGGCATCGCGTCGCACCATCCTTGAATCCGGCCAAACCGGACTGGGACCGATTCTGCTTCATTTCACCCGCGTACCCGATCTATTATTGATACAGGTCATGGGTTTCGCCGGTGACCCGCGTTATCTTTAATGATCATATTTATCGACTTCTCCAAAACGAGCTTGAATCACCAGATCATTTTTGACGCCGAACTGCTGCGCCGCTACGACAAAAGCGGACCGCGCTACACGTCGTATCCGACGGCCGTGCAGTTCCGAAGTGCAGGAAGCACAAGTGCCGCGGGCGCAGGGATGCGCGAGAGCGGCCACACAGGCTTCACCGAGGCGGATTACCAGGACCAGGCCAAACGGAGCAATGCTTCGGCCGCGCCGCGCCCGCTGTCGCTGTACTTTCATTTGCCTTTTTGCGACACCGTCTGTTTTTACTGCGCGTGCAACAAGGTTGTCACCAAGGACCGCAAGCGCGCCTCACCGTATCTGGGTCGGCTGCATCGCGAGATCGCCCTGCAGGCGCAACTGTTTCATCGATCACGCACGGTGGAGCAGTTGCACTGGGGCGGCGGCACGCCGACGTTCATCAGTCACGAGGAAATGCGGGAGCTGATGGAGGTCACGCGCGAGCATTTCCGCCTGCGTGATGACGACAAGGGCGAATACGGCATCGAGGTGGACCCGCGCGAGGTGCGGCCGGAGACGCTGGCTGTGTTGCGCAGCCTCGGCTTCAATCGCTTGAGCATGGGCGTGCAGGATTTTGAGCCCGCGGTGCAGAAGGCGGTGAATCGCATCCAGACCGAGGCCGAGACCTTCGCGGTGCTCAAGGAGGCGCGCGCGCTCGGTTTCCGTTCCATTAACATGGACCTGATTTACGGTCTGCCGCACCAAACTGTTGAAAGCTTTGGACGCACGCTGGAAAAAATTATCACCGCTGGCCCGGACCGGCTCTCGGTATTCAATTACGCGCACCTGCCGGAGATGTTCAAACCGCAGCGCCGCATCTCCACCTCCGATCTGCCGAGTCCGCAGGAGAAGCTTAATATCCTTCAGCTCACCATCGAGCGCCTGACGCAGGCGGGCTACGTGTACATCGGCATGGATCATTTCGCGCGACCGGACGACGAATTGGCAGCGGCGCAGCGCAACGGCACGCTGTACCGGAATTTCCAGGGGTACTCCACGCATGCGGAGTGCGACATGATCGGCATGGGAATTACAGCGATTGGCATGGTGGGCGATTGTTACAGCCAGAACCAGAAAACGCTGGAAGATTACTACGCGGTACTCGATTCAGGCCATCTGCCGGTGATGCGCGGTATTGTGCTGGATGATGACGACAAGCTGCGGCGAGAGATCATTACGCAGTTGATATGCCATTTCATGCTCGACTTGAATGCCGTCGAGCGCGTACGCGGCATCCGTTTTGCCGACTACTTTGCCGCGGAACTCGCTGATCTCAAGGTCATGCAGCAGGACGGGTTGGTTGAGGTGGACGCGAAGTCAATGCGCGTGCAGCCCGCGGGCAAGCTGCTCATTCGCAATATCTGCATGGTTTTCGACCGTTACCTGCGCGAGAAACAGGAACAGCGCTATTCAAAGGTGATCTGACGGCTCGACCTGTCAGTTCCACCACTGTCCGTCACCTGCGCACCGCGTCGGGAAACGCCGCATCAGAGTTGGCATCAGGTGCCACGGACGACAATACCCGCAAACTGGCCTAACATCTCTTTTCCACGGCAATAAAAAACGAGACTTCATATGTTGGAAGAATTCAAAAAATTCGCCATGCGCGGCAACGTGGTGGACATGGCGGTCGGCATCGTGATCGGCGCGGCATTCGGGAAGATCGTCAGTTCGTTCGTCACCGATGTGTTGATGCCGCCCATCGGTCTCGCGCTGGGCGGTATGGATTTCAGCGAGTTGTTCGTCACGCTGGGCAGCGGCAGTTTTCCCACGCTCGCCGCGGCCAAGGCCGCGGGGGCGCCGACACTGAACTATGGTCTCTTCATCAATGCGCTGATTGACTTCGTCATCATCGCCTTTGCGTTGTTCATGGTGATCAAGGCGATGAACCGGTTGAAGAAAGAAGAGGCCCCGGCCAAGGCACTCGAAGTGAAAAGCTGTCCGGAATGCCTCTCGGAGATTCCGCTCGCCGCCAAGCGCTGCAAGTTCTGCAGCGCTTCACTCAAGTAATCCGGGGATAACTGGCATCCGCTGAGCCGGGCCTGAAGCAATATTTCAGACCCGGCTCGATTGACGCCGACAGCCTTAAACGAGGCTCCCATGTTCCTTGCTCGAACCCTGCATCACGTTAACAATCGTTTACCCTTTGTATTATATTGATATGCATGGGCGCGATGGACGTACCTTGGCAATTTTGTTACAAAAGGCATCCAAAGCATAAGGAAAAGCTCGGTGCAAAAACGAGAAGCTGCGGCGGTCATCAATATCTCCAGCATCAAGGCAGCTTGCAAGGATTGCACGCTCCAGGAATTATGTCTGCCGCTCGGGCTCAATGATGTCGACATTGCTGCTCTTGACAAGGCTGTCAAGCGCCGGCGCACGCTGAAAAAAGGAGAAATGCTTTATCGTTTTGGCGACCCCCTGCGCTCGCTGTACGCGATCCGCAACGGCGCGCTTAAGACCACCGGCCTGATCGAGGACGGTCGCGCCCAGGTGACCGGTTTTTATCTCCCGGGCGAGTTGCTCGGTATCGACGCCATCAGCACCGACAAGCATCCGTGCAGCGCCGAGGCGCTTGAAACCTCGGAGGTCTGTGATATTCCCTACCCGGCGCTGGAGGACTTGGCGACCAAGATCCCCGGCCTGCAGCATCAGCTGTTGCGCATCATGAGCCGCGAGATCGTACGCGACGAGGAGATGCTGATGATGCTGGGGCGCATGACCGCCGAGGAACGTCTGGCCTCTTGTCTGATGAGTTTCTCGCGTCGCTTGGCACGGCTCGGTGGACTGCCCACTGAATTCAAGCTCAGCATGTCGCGCCAGGATCTGGGCGACTACCTCGGGCTTGCGCTCGAGACGGTGAGTCGCCTGCTGTCGCGCTTTCATGACGAAGGCCTGATTAACGTTCATGGCCGGCAGATTACCCTGCGCGACTTGAACCGCCTGCGCAACATGGCCGCCGGCAACGGTCGCGAGCACAACGTCTCGGCCCAATAATTCGTCAACCTGCTTTTTGCCGCAGGGTTGACAAGCCGGCCGGCTTATCCTAAGTTTGTGCCGACTTTCCCCGGAAGAGTCCTGATGCGTCCCGAAACCTCCGAAATCGCCGATCTGTTTGAGTTGCCGTTCAACGATCTCGTCTATCGTGCCCAGACGGTGCACCGCCAGCATTTCGATCCGAACGCGGTCCAGCTTTCCACGCTGCTGTCCATCAAGACCGGCGGTTGCTCCGAAGATTGCGGCTATTGTTCCCAGTCGGCGCGGTTCCACACGGACGTAGAAAGCCAGCCCTTGATGTCGCAGAATGAAGTTATTGCTGCCGCGCGCGCGGCCCAGGCGCGCGGCGCCACCCGCTTCTGCATGGGTGCGGCCTGGCGCGGTCCGAAGGAAAAAGATCTGACTCTGGTCGCGGATATGATCCGCGCGGTCAAGGACCTCGGCCTGGAAACCTGCGCCACGCTCGGCCTGTTGCGCGACGGGCAGGCGGAGCAGCTGGCGCAGGCGGGCCTGGACTACTACAACCACAATCTGGATACGTCACGAGCCCATTACGACAACATTGTTCACACCCATTCTTTCGACAGCCGGCTGGATACGCTGAGAAAGGTGCGTTCCGCCGGGCTCAAGGTCTGCTGCGGCGGCATTATGGGCATGGGGGAATCGCGCACGGACCGTGTTCAGTTCATCGCCGAGCTGGCCGCCCTCGATCCGCCGCCGGAATCGGTGCCGATCAACCTGCTGGTGCATATTCCCGGCACGCCGATGTCCGATAAACAGGCGCTCGACCCCATAGAATTCGTGCGCACCATTGCGGTGGCACGCATTGCCATGCCGACGTCTTTCGTGCGCCTCTCCGCCGGCCGCAGCGCCATGCCCGACCATCTCCAGGCCCTGTGTTTCCTGGCCGGCGCCAATTCCATTTTCTACGGTGACCGGCTGCTAACCACGCCCAACCCGGAATCCGACGCCGATCTCAGGCTGTTCGAGAAATTGGGCATTTACCCCTTGTCCCCTGCAATACCGGCGCCGACGCGCAAAACAGCAGAAGCCTGATAGCTTTTTTGGTTCCGGATTTCCGGACCTCAGCCGCGCGCCTTATTTATGATCCGTTTGTTTGTCTGGCTGCGTCACCGGCAGGCGCACCGGGCGGATTTCAAATTCCATTTTTTCCAGATCGCCGAGTACCCAGGTGGCCGGCGCGCTCACGCCGCCGACGGTGCCGGGGTCGACCCGAAGCGTTTCGCCGCCTTTGATATTTTTAATCCGCTCGATGACGGCGTGATGTTCGTGTCCGTTGCACACGAGTTCGTAATCACCCGTGAGCGCCATGGCCTTGGCGTAATGCGGATAATGGACAATGAAGATTCGTTTCCCCGCCAAAGCGAACGATCCGTCCTGACCGTAGTAATGCGCATGATTTTCCGGCTTGTGCGCCAGCTTTGAAAGATGAAACAAGTCGCCCTGGTTATTACCGTGCACCAGATGTATCGGCAGCCCCAGCGGGATGATGGCGTGCAGCGTGGAGGGCGCCACCAGGTCACCGCAATGAATCACCGCCTGTACGCCCAGTG
This sequence comes from Sulfuricaulis sp., assembly GCF_024653915.1. Taxonomy (NCBI): domain Bacteria; kingdom Pseudomonadati; phylum Pseudomonadota; class Gammaproteobacteria; order Acidiferrobacterales; family Acidiferrobacteraceae; genus Sulfuricaulis; species Sulfuricaulis sp. The sequence continues at coordinate 101,879 of NZ_JANLGY010000011.1, forward strand.
ATTTGGCCTCGGTGACGGCGGCGGCGAGATGATCACGGTGATCGTGACTGTCGGAAACGATGCAGATTTTCATAGGGACGTGATTCTATCGCAGTGAGTGAAGTATGCGCAGCAAGCCCGCGTTTTTATTAGTAAACCAAACATATATAAGTACACTTCTATGTTATAGTATTACAAAATATATTTGACTTACTTTATATCTAAAGGCATACTTTTAAAAAATACGGAGATTCAGCAATGGATACTTACATGACTATCAAAGGCCAGATCGTGATTCCCTCAAAAATCCGGCGGAAACTCGGGATGACAGAGAACACCCGCATCCAAGTGGATGTGGATGAGCAAGCACATAAGATCGTTCTGACCCCTATTACCCGCGAATACATCCAGAGCCTGCGTGGAAAGTACAAGGGGAAAGGCCTGTTGAAAGCCTTGGCGGCGGAAAAGAAGCGCGAGAAGGAGCTTTAAAAATGGCGCGAAAACCCAAGGCGCTTGTCCTCGATTCGTGGGCAGTGCTGGCGTACTTGGAGGATGAAAACTCAAGTCAGAAAGTGGCTGACCTGATCGCCGATGCCCATGAGCATGAAATTCCATTGCTTATGTCAGTCGTGAATGCCGGAGAGGTCTGGTACATCCTTGCGCGCGAAGTATCGGAAACCGAGGCTGATAAAGGTGTCGAGGGCTTGCGGCAACTTGGAATCGATTTTATTGGCGTTGACTGGAAACTGGCACGACAGGCCGGAATGTTTAAATCAAAAAATCGTATGTCATTTGCTGACTGTTTTGCGGCAGCCCTAGCTAAGGAGCAGAAGGCAGAGTTGGTGACTGGAGACAAGGAATTCAAGCAGGTAGAAAGTGACATCCGTATCAGGTGGTTGGAAGCATAAAAGAGGAAGGGTAAGCACATGGCAGAATGGTATTTTGATACTTATCGTCCACAGGACAAGCGACGTGATCCTATTCAAGGAGAATTCTTCTCGTCGGAGACAATTTCAGATCCGGGACGTGCATTGGTGCGCGAAGGAATTCAGAACAGCCTCGATGCAGCCATTGGAGATGAGCCTGTACTCGTTCGCATCTTTGTATCCGGTAAAGAGAATGCGAAGAAGAGCAAAGACGTGAGCGAATTCTTGACGGATGGTTGGGAGCATTTTCGCGCTCCTGATAACGGATTGAGAGAAGTCCCGGATGGCAGCGAACTTTGCGAATTTCTTGTCTTTGAGGATTTCTTTACGAAAGGCCTTACCGGCGATATCTCAAAAGTGCCATACGGAAAGAACCAAAAAAATGCTTTTGCTCATTTCTTCCGAGGCGATGGCATTTCAGATAAAGGCGAAGGTGATCGTGGCAGTTGGGGGGTTGGAAAAACCGTGTTTCAGCGTTCCAGTCGTATCAACACCATGTTCGGATTTACCGTGAGACACGATGACAAAAAGGCCTTGCTCATGGGTATGGCAGTACTGAAAGGACATCAGCTCAACAATAAGGATTATAAGCCCGATGGGTGGTATGGATTGCAGCGCGCTGACGAGATGGTGATGCCGATAGACGATGCGGCCACGCTGGAACGCTTTCGAAAATGTTTCTCATTGGATCGCGGATCGGAGTCTGGCCTGTCAATTGTTGTTCCTTGGTTGGACCCCGAAGTAACCGAAGGCGCGATCGTCGAAGCCGTATTGCGCGACTATTTTTACCCAACTCTGACTGGCAGACTCGAAGTAATTATTAAGACGCCTTCTACAGAAATCACAGTTAGTAAGGATTCGTTGCACGAAGAGATTCAGCGGATTGGTGGAGACTTGGAGCGTGACCTCTGGCCGTTGATCAACCTTGCACGTTGGTCGCTTGGGGAGGGCACAGCGACCATTCCAAAGCTTAAAAGTCCTGATCTGAACAAAGCAATGGATTGGGATGAAAAGCTCATTCCCGAGGAGCTACGCCCACATCTGACGAATCAATTGATGACGAACAAACAGCTTGCAATACGCGTACCTGTTAATGTGCGCGAGAAAAGCAAGCCAGCGCAACCATCGTATTTCGACGTATTTATTATTCGCGATGGTTCGGATAGAAATGAGCGTCCTGTTTTTGTACGTGGCGGGTTAATTATTCCAGACGTCCGACCTCGGCCAAACCGTGGATTAACGGCGCTTGTGATTGTCGAGGACCGTCCACTTGCCACATTCTTAGGTGATTCTGAAAACCCCTCACATACACAATGGCAACATGATGGTTCCCATTTTAAAGGAAAGTACAAGTCTGGGCCAAAAGATCTGAAATTTGTCAGTGACAGCGTCCGCAATATTGTGAGGCTGCTGACGGAGACAGAAAGCGAAGAGGATCGTGACATTCTTTCAGATATTTTCAATCTGCCGGATGGTGAACTACAAGATAAGAAGGCCGGAAAGAATAAGGGAGGAAGTGAGAATGAGGAAAATGGTGGTCACAAGAATGGTAAGCGCATTTTCAATATTTCACGTGTAGATGGCGGCTTTATCATTGCTGCAGCAGGTACTGTTGAGGCGGCAGAAATTCCTAAATCTCTTGAGATACAGGCTGCATACGAGGTTCGACGAGGGAATGCGTTCACTCGTTACATCCCTGAAGATTTTGATTTCAAAGACGATGAATTTGATGTCGAACTTCATAGCGCGACACTTCTGTCGCGCGCTAATAATCGGATTTCGGCAAAGCTTGATGATAAAGACTTTCAAGTTACCGTTAGGGGTTTTGACGTCAATCGGGATGTGCGTGTAAGAGTCACCGCTGGAGAAGACTGATATGCCGATACGGTCATTTAACTACACAGGTCGCCGACGCATCACTAGAGATGAGGTCAGTCTCAGATTGAGCCAATTGTCTGACAAGACGGGCACATTTGATGCTGATATTCGTCTAGACAAGGGCCATGAGATTCCGGCAGATGCTGTGGTATGTGTTGAAGCATATCGTGGGTCCAGCGCAAGCTGGATGCGCTTTCCGTACGGAACTGTTGGAGCGCTAAAACCACCGTCGGATAGACGGTTAACCGAATTTGATGGAACTGACGGAATTCTCTTTCGCGTAAAAGTTACATCGCCAGGTGAGAAGCAGGGCTTGATCTTGGCCGAGGCAGATGAGTTGTCTCCCCGGCAACCGGATGAAGAGGAACAATCACGACAATCGATCTTACCAGTCAGGTCTGACAAGAATCTGGAGAAGCGTGTATGGAGGCTTGATTTCAGTGATAAGCCGGTACTTTTGATAAATAGTGCTCTCGGTGAAAAGTGGGATGTTGTTAGAGACCAGGCATTCAGGTCATTGGTTATGCCTGAAGTTCTGGAGGCAATACTCGTTCGTATCCTGCTTGTGGATAAGGACAAGGGCGATACTCAAGATGATGATACCGGTGATTGGCGCACGCAATGGTTGAGGTTTGTCCGTTCTATTCCAGTGACAACTGAGCCGCCGGACATCGAGGATGAGGGTGCGCTCGAAGAATGGATAGAGCAAGTTGTTGCGGCATTTTCACGTAGACTTCAGATGCTTGATCTGTACGAAGAGTATCGTAGCAGGGGGGACAAATGAGACTGCGGCGTCTAAATGAAAAAGGCATCGAAGAACTGGGAATGTACTTGGATGCACTTGCAGATAACCCGATGCTCACACCTCCAGCAGAAATTCTTGAAGATCAAGCGAAGTCTGAGAGTCTTTCAGTTAAGGTTGATATCGACAGCAAGAAGTTCTCGAATCGATTTGATGCTGCGAAATATCTTTATGATAAGTTCATCGAAGCAGGTGTAGCAGATTCCGATTTAGACAGGGGTGTATGGGCTTGGTTGTCGCTGTTCTGGTTCGACACGCTTCGCCCGCCCGCCGGAAAACAGGCAAAGAAATGGCCAGGAGAGCGGGCACGCTGGATTCCTTCGGAATCGCATGACTGGAAGAAGTTCTACAGACACCTTCTGGCAGGGCCTTGGCGGGTGTACCGGTTTCACCGGGATAATCCGGAGCGTGCTAGGGTAGTTCTGTGCGGTCCTCTCTACGCCCCAGGCGAGGCAAGCGAACAAATATTGTCGAGACAGGAGGTTGTGACAAACCGTAGCGTGGTCGAGCTTGCAACGCGCATGTATTACGATCCCATTGGGAAGAAGGTGAAGCGTGGAGCGGCCAGTAAAGGGGCGGGTACGTTTCGTCGCTTTGCAAATGATTTCCTCAACCAATTCGATATGACGTGGGATCTTTATGCAATGACAGCAGACCAAGTTGCAACTCTTCTGCCAAAAGAGTTTAATCGCTTTCTGTCAGAAAGACGCTAGAATCGAATTATCAGACAGCGGGGCTTTCAATGAAACTTCTTGATCAGATGTCAAAGAGTGAGTTGCTGGAGCTGCTTGCAGCCGCGATAGATGGTATTGACGGCTATGAGTCAGAAACTGGTGACCTCAGGTATTGGGATAAAAAGAAAATTGAGCAGGCGCGCCATATCATCAACCAGATGACAATAGACGCTTGAGCCTGACGGTAAGAGTTTTCACATCGTTGGTCTGACACTCCCAGACCGTAATTACTTTCCACCCGAGTTTCCGAAGATGCCGACGCGCACGCGCATCGCGGTCTCGGTTCTCTGTGAACTTGCGCAGCCAGAAGGTTCGGCGTGTTTTTGGCGTATAGGTGAACCGACAACGCGAGTGCCTGTGCCAGAAACAACCATGAACAAACACCACAGTATTGCGTCGCGGGAGGACAATATCCGGTCTCCCTGGCAGATCCTTCACATGAAGTTGTATTCGATAACCGAGCCGGCGAATTGCTGATCTGACTATCTTTTCCGGGAAAGTGTCTTGGCTGCGAATTTGGGACATATTCCAACTCCGCTTAGCTTTGCTGAGGGTATCCATACCTCAAATTGCACCAGCCTGTTTCAGCACGACGTGCACAATTTCGGCTATCTGAAGTGCAAGCAGAGGCGGAACTGCGTTTCCGACTTGTACATATTGCGCCGTGCGAGGGCCACAGAAGAAATAGTTGTCCGGGAAGGTTTGAATTCTGGCAGCTTCTCTTACAGTCAGGCTGCGACATTGAGAGGCGTCTGGGTGGATGTAGTAATGGCCATCCTTTGAAATGTGACTGGTGATAGTAGTGGCGGGGCGTCCCCATTGCTGCACCCGGAAACGGTCAGCAAAATACGCACCATCGAGCGCATCTTCGACATTCGAATGTTCTGGAAGAAGATCGGCTGGAAAGTCGCTGATCACTGGCGATCGTCCGTGAATCTTTGCAAAGCAACTTGCGTAAAGATATCGGTACAGGTCATTGGTTATGTGTGACCGACTGCTGTGATTACACGCACCCTCCAAGTGCTTATCAAGGAACCAGTCTGGTCGGTGAGTTATGTTTGGCGCGCATGGGACAAACTCAGCGCCCCGATCTGCGTTGGGTTGTCGCACATGCTGGGTCAATTCACGCAAAAGCTTGTAAACTTCAGCTCCTGCTTTCTTCTTGGAGGCCTCAAACCAGCGTCGTTCGCGCGCTGCATGAAGGGCATGAGCCCAATTATCAGCACTATCATTCCCGTTGGAAAGCCCGCTTCGCAATCTCGGTAATCCATCAAGAACATGGTTTGTCGGGATCGGCGCATGTTTGAAAAGACTTGGTGGCTGTGCCTGTTCGAGGTCTTCTCGTACACCCAGCAGGATGAGCCGGTGACGCGCCTGTGGAATACCGTGCTGTTCCATACGCACCACGTAGTCCGATGATACGAGCGGTTTGGTAGTGTCAGTATGGATAACCGAATAGATGCGGTAACGAGCCCGTGTCTTATTGCGCCCCTGTTGGTTTATTTTACGCCCCTCTCGCGCGAGCGCCCGAGAGGGGTCACGCAAGTCATCGACGATGCGGGTAAACACATATTGGTTTTTTACTGTTGCTGACAGCAGTCCTTTGACATTCTCCATCACAAACATCGCCGGGACATGATCCGCAATAACCTGCAAGTATTCGAGATAAAGATACTGCTTCCGGTCATTTTCTGGCTTGTAGTCCAATATCCCTTTGTTTCGTGACCGGCCTGCCAGTGAATATGCCTGGCATGGCGGGCCACCAATGAGAACCCATTCAGTCGACCCGTCTAAGGCCGTGTCGATTGCACCCCTGATTCTTGTCTGTTCGGCAGGGCCAAGCTCAGCATGCATGGCTTGACGAGAGGCCGCTTCGAATTCTTTTGGATATTTCTCATAAAGCTGCGTAAGCCTATGTTCTTGAGACTCTTTGGGATTTCTCAGAAATTCGTAATATTCCTTAGGAAAACGATTCTCAGAAAATTGTCGCAGGAAGGTTCTCAGAAGAAGAGTTTTATGTGCGGTACGCTCCTTCTCGATAGAGAGCATAACCTTGAAGGGGTGCTGCTTATCAGATAAACAGAAAGCAGAAAAACCCTCACCAAGCCCGCCGGGACCAGCGAAGAGATCGATTATCGGGATTATCTTACATCGTGACATGAATTTTATATTACCTGAATTAGAAGGCCGGCTGTCGCTTGGTAGTGAGGATTTTCTGGCGAAAAAGAAAAGGGCCAGCTTGCGCCGGCCCTAATTGATAAATTTTACCCCTCATCCCCACCCCTTCTCCCGCAAGGGGAGAAGGGAGCGAGCCGAAGCGCGCAGAGCGCGCACTCTATAAGAGTGGCACGATCAGCAGCGCCACGATATTGATGATCTTGATCATGGGGTTGATCGCCGGGCCGGCGGTGTCCTTGTAGGGGTCGCCCACGGTGTCGCCGGTGATCGCGGCCTTGTGCGCCTCCGAACCCTTGCCGCCGTGCCTAAGGTTTGGCTGTTTGCGAGAGCTCTTCCCAGGCGCGTGCGTGGGCAGGCTCGAGCAATCGGCGCGCGGCTGTGACTGCGGGGGCGAGGTATTTTCTGGCGCGGCGCGGAACCTGCGCCAGGGCGGATTCGATAGCGCCCGGGTGGCTCTCCGCCAGCGCCGCGCACAGCACGCAGGCCTGGAAGACGTCCTTGCCGGATTTCGCCTCACGCCCGGTGCGCAGGCGCGAGACGATGAGCTTGTGCACGGCGAAGCGCTCGGGCAGGGGCACCCGCACCGGGCAGCAGCCTTCGCGCGCCATCAGCATCGCCGTCTGGGACTCGGCCAGGAGATAGGAGAGGTAGGGCAGGCCCGTGGCGTGCGCCTGGAGTTCAGGCACGGGCACCACGGGAAAATCCTCGTTTGCCGAGGGCACCAGCAGATCGACATGAAACCGCGACCGGCCGCGCTGTTTGAAAGAAGTCGGCGGTTTCTTGCGGTTGAGTGGGGGCACTTTGACGAAGGGGATCCCGGAATCCTTCAGCATCTCGAGCAGGCCTTGTTCGGGCGACATTTCAAACGCGAGCGCTTCACGCCGGGCGATGTCGATGTCTTCCGTGGCATACGGTGTCGCACGGACACCCAGCCGGTTCAGCAGCACCCCGTAGGCGTGCGAGCCGATGAGCATCCCGCCGGCCCCGAACACTCCGTGATTGTGCAGGCTGGCCAGGGTGGCATAAGTCCTGGCATCGACCAGATTGAATCCCTCCCGCCCCAGCAGGCGCAGCGAGGGCACGATCTCCTTCAGCTCCTTGATTCGCTCGCGCAACCCGGCCGCGGCGGCATCGGCCTTCGGGTCGCCCACGGGCCCCGCCAGGTAGCGCTCGCGCTTCTTGCCCTCGCCGTCATAGAACTGGTGGGCGTAGAAGCGAAACCCGGAGGCATTCTTGCGCTCGATGACCGAGCCGGCGGTGCCGACGAAGACCTCGCCCTGGTTAAGCGCATGGTTCTCCAGGTCGGCGTACAACACTGTCAGCGAACGGCGGTGCGGTGTGAACATGGGGAGCCGTCGGTTGGTATCCGTCATAACGAAATCCTAGTGGATACTATAGTATCCGTCAACAACAGATAATGACGGATACTGACCGGGTTTATGACGCGGCCGGAACCGGGAAAGGGCCTGTCTCAAAATTAAATCCCCTCCCCCTGACCCCCTCCCGCAAGGGGAGGGGGGGAAATAATTTTGAGACAGGTTCGAGTAAATTGCTCCCGCGTGCGGCAGAGGCTGGAGAGGCTCGCCGCCGGTGCACAGAAAAACAAAAGGGCCGGCAAAGCCGGCCCTTTTTGATGATGGAACCCTCTCCCAGACCTCTCCCGCACCCTCACCCTCATTCCCTCTCCCGCTTCGCGGGAGAGGGAGGCGAGCCGTGGTGCGCTGCGCGCACACCCCATTTACATGGCGGGAGAGGGGATTCGGTGGGAATCTTCTACTATAAGAGGGGGACGATCAGCAGCGCCACGATGTTGATGATCTTGATCATGGGATTGATCGCAGGTCCCGCCGTGTCCTTGTAGGGGTCGCCCACGGTGTCGCCGGTGATCGCGGCTTTGTGCGCCTCTGAACCCTTGCCGCCGTGCTTGCCGTTTTCGATGTATTTCTTGGCATTATCCCAGGCGCCGCCGCCGGTGGTCATGGAGATGGCGACAAAGATACCGGTCACGATGGAGCCGAGCAGCACGCCGCCGAGCGCCTCGCGTCCGAGGGTGAAGCCGACGACGATGGGCACCAGCACCGGCAGTAGCGACGGGACGATCATCTCCTTGATCGCGGCTTTGGTCAGCATGTCCACGGCCTTGGAATAATCCGGTTTGGCCTTGCCTTCCATGATGCCCTTGATGGTTTTGAACTGGCGGCGTACCTCCACCACCACGCTGCCCGCGGCGCGGCCCACCGCCTCCATGGCGAGGGCGCCGAAGAGGTAAGGGATCAGGCCGCCGATGAATAGACCGATGATCACGTTGGGGTTGGTGAGGCTGAATTCCACTGCCTTGCCGGCGTGTTTGAGCGCGTCGGTGTAGTCCGCGAACAGCACCAGCGCCGCCAGGCCTGCCGAGGCGATGGCGTAGCCCTTGGTGACGGCCTTGGTGGTGTTGCCGACGGCGTCCAGCGGATCGGTGATGTCGCGCACTTTTTTCGGCAGCCCCGCCATTTCAGCGATTCCGCCGGCGTTGTCGGTGACCGGACCATAGGCATCGAGCGCCACGATGACGCCGGTCATCGACAGCATCGAGGTCGCGGCGATGGCTATCCCGTAGAGCTCAGCAAGTTCATAGGCACCCCAGATGCTGGCGCACACCGCCAGCACCGGCAGCGCCGTCGCTTTCATGGACAGGCCGAGGCCGGCGATGACGTTGGTGCCATGGCCCGTGGTCGAGGCCTGCGCGATCTTGCGCACCGGGCTGTACTGGGTGGCGGTGTAGTACTCGGTGATGACCACCATGGCGGTGGTGAGCGCGAGCCCGATGAGCGCCGCGCCGTAAATCTGCATGGTGCTGTAGGAGCCGTTGCCGACCATCATTTTGTCGGTCACGAAATAAAACGCGATCGCGGCCAGCACCCCGGAGGTGATTACGGCGCGATACAGGCCGTTCATGATTTTTTCCTTCTTGCTGACCTTGACGGTGAAGGTGCCGAGGATGGAGGCGAGGATGGACACGCCACCGAGGACCAGCGGATACAGCACGGCGTTGCCGAAATTCGGCAGCACCATGCTGCCAAGCAGCATGGTGGCGATGATGGTCACGGCGTAGGTCTCGAACAGGTCGGCGGCCATGCCGGCGCAGTCGCCGACGTTGTCACCCACGTTGTCCGCGATCACCGCCGGGTTGCGCGGGTCATCTTCGGGGATGCCGGCCTCGACCTTGCCGACGAGGTCAGCGCCCACGTCGGCGCCCTTGGTGAAGATACCGCCGCCGAGACGCGCGAAGATTGAAATGAGCGAGCCGCCGAAGGCGAGCCCGACCAGCGGTGCTATCAGTTCCGACTGGGAGAAGCCGGGATATAAATGTTTGAGCAGGGCGTAATACCCGGCCACGCCCAGCAGTCCGAGGCCGACCACCAGCAAGCCGGTGATAGCGCCCGAGCGGAACGCCACTTGCAGTGCCGGGTTGAGCCCGTCCTTGGCCGCCTCGGTGGTGCGCACGTTGGCACGCACCGAAATGTGCATGCCGATATAGCCGGTGGCAGCGGAAAGCAGTGCGCCGATGGCGAAGCCAATGGCAGTGCGGGGATCGAGCACGAAATAAATAACGAGGAATAGAATCACGCCGACGACAGCAATAGTGGTGTACTGGCGATTCAGGTAGGCCGAGGCGCCTTCCTGAATGGCGGCGGCGATTTCGCGCATGCGCTCGCTGCCGGTGGGTTTATCCAGCACCCATTTGATGGACACCACGCCGTATACGATAGCGGCGACGGCGCAAGCAAGGGCAAAGATCAGGCTGTCAGACATGTGTTTCCTCCCGCAAGTGAAACGTTGCTGCGCCGTTAGGCGCTTTGGTTATCGAAGAGTGCTGAAAGTAACTGATTCAGTTGAATCGCTTCGTTGATCCAAATCAATTGTAATTCAAGGCGTTTATTTCTTCATGGTTAAACCGCCTTCGAAATGCATTCCCGGTTCGAAGCCAAATACCCTGTCGAGATTCAAGTCACGGATTAGCCGGTCCACGGCTGCCTGGCTGTGCTCACGGCTGACTTCCGCGAGAATCAGCTTGGACGAATTGGCGTTGTAGAACCCGCCAAAACCCGCCTGTACCGTGAGCAATTCCGTTGCCTTGTCGAGTGTAATGCGGGCGCCTGATTTTTCAGGGTTTGAATTCGCCCAAGAGTTTCTTTTTCACCGGCACATTCTTGAGACGCACGTATTGCGGCAGGCCATTCTTGTACGGCGGATAATCTTCGCCCTGTATCAGCGGTTCCAGATAGGTGCGGCACTTGGCGGTGATGCCGAAGCCATCGTCGGTGATGAAGTCTTTGGGCATCATCTTCTCGACGTTCGCTACCTTATTAAGCGGGGCTTGGCCCACTTTCCATTTATAAGGTTTGCTGGACAGGCGCACCACCGTGGGCATCACCGAATTATGACCCTTGGCGGCCAATTCCACGGCGGCCTTGCCCATGGCATAGGCCTGCTCCACGTCGTTCTTCGAGGCGATGTGACGCGCGGCGCGCTGCAAGTAGTCGGCCACGCCCCAGTGATACTTGAGATTGAGACCTTCCTTGATGATCGCGGCCACGACCGGCGCGACACCGCCGAGCTGGGCGTGACCGAAGGCGTCCTTGAGGCCTTGGTCGGCGAGGAACTTGCCGTCCGGACTCTTTACGCCTTCGGACACCACCACGGTGCAGTAGCCGAATTTTTTGACGTTGGCGTCAACGGTGGCGAGAAACTTTTCCTTGTTGAAGCTGACCTCCGGAAACAGGATCACGATCGGAATCTCAGTATCCGGAGTCGAGGCGAGCCCGCCCGCGGCCGCGATCCAGCCGGCGTGACGGCCCATGACTTCAAGAATAAATACCTTGGTTGAGGTTTTGGCCATCGAAGCCACGTCGAAGCTTGCTTCGCGCGTGGAGACGGCGATGTATTTGGCGACGCTGCCGAAACCGGGGCAGTTGTCGGTGATCGGCAGATCGTTGTCCACGGTCTTGGGGACGTGAATGGCCTGAATGGGGTAGCCCATGGTCTCGGACAGTTGCGAAATCTTGAGGCAGGTATCGGCCGAGTCTCCGCCGCCGTTGTAAAAGAAGAATCCAATATCATGCGCCTTGAACACCTCGATCAGGCGGTCGTACTCGCGCTTGTTTTGCTCCAGGCCTTTCAATTTGTAGCGGCAGGAGCCGAACGCGCCCGAAGGCGTGTGACGTAGCGCCTTGATGGCGGCCACCGATTCCTTGCCGGTGTCGATCAGGTCTTCCGTCAGCGCTCCTATAATACCGTTACGTCCGGCGTAGACCTTGCCGATTTTCTTCGGATATTTTTTCGCGGTTTCCAGTACGCCGCAGGCCGAGGCGTTGATGACGGCGGTGACGCCGCCCGATTGGGCGTAGAATGCATTTTTGGGTTTGCTTTTTGCCACAGGTTTCAATCTCCCCAGAAGTTTGGTGATAAGTCCGGTTTGTCCGGCGAGTCATCGCTATCCTTCGCCGGTTGCTGATCCGTTTTGATTTTCTGCTTGCGCAGATGATCGGACTCGACTTGCAACACGCTGATGACACAGTCGCCGATCTCGTCATAACTGTCGATGCCGGTGCCGAGTTGGTACTCCGGATGGTAATAGAAGTTGGCCCGAAAGCGCTTGGCACCGGGTTTTACAATGGCAAAGTTTGCCCCCTTCGCGCTCCAGAACAGTGCCGGGCACCAGGCCACGCCATCGGCGCCGCCGAGCATGACCTCGGAGTCGGCCCGTTGCGGTTCGATCTCCTTGCCGTAGCGTTCCTTCAGGGTATTGCGCACGGCCCAGAGCTCGGTCTCGGTAAAATCCGGTATTTTGTTTTGATTCATCGGATGGAAATCAGGGCGGTATCCTGCCTGGAATACCGAGCTTAACCAAGTTTCCCTCCTTGGAACACGCGGAAAGTTGAATCTGGTGATAGGGTCCATTTATAGGGGTCGGACCATTGACGCCGAGGTGGGCAAATTGTAGTTTACGCGCCCCTGAGGTTAAACCAGGGGAAAAATCCTCAGATACCACGAACCACCAAGAACTTAAAAGCGAGAATGCCATGAGAATCGTGCTTTTGGGAGCGCCGGGGTCCGGCAAGGGAACGCAAGCTAAGTTATTGGTCGAGAAGTACAAAATTCCGCAGATGTCCACGGGCGATTTGCTGCGGGCGGAAGTCGCTGCCGGGACCGACCTGGGAAAAAAGGCCAAGGCGACGATGGATGCCGGCCAACTGGTTTCCGATGAAATTGTGCTCGGCATGATTCAGGCGCGGCTCGCCAAACCCGACGCCAAGAATGGTTTTATTCTCGACGGTTTTCCGCGCAATATTCCGCAGGCCCAGGCACTCGATGCCATGTTGGCGCGACTCGGCCAACCCTTGCAGCTCGCGCTGCTGGTGGATGTCGACGCCGACGTATTGATGAAGCGTCTGACCGGCCGGCGCACCTGCGGTTCCTGCGGTGCGATCTTCAACATTCATTTCTCGGCCCCGAAGATCGGGAACAAGTGCGACAAGTGCGGCAGCAGCCTCACGCACCGCTCCGATGACAACGAACAGACGGTGAGCAAGCGCCTCGCCGTGTACCAGCAGCAGACCGCACCGCTCGCCAACTACTACAAGGCACAGGGGAAACTCCGCACCGTGCGTGGCGTGGGCGCGGTGAGCGCCATCTTCAAGAGTGCGACTGATATCATCGAGTCGCAAATCCGGCCGCTGGCTGATGTGATGAACATGATTGAGTCGGCGGCGGTGCGCCAGGCCGCCAAGGCCAAGGCGGAAGAGGCCAAGGCCAAGGCAGCGGTGAAGGCGGCTAAAGCGGCGAAGATTGCTAAAGAAGCAAAAGCCGTTAAAGATGCAAAAGTGGCTAAAGCGGCCAAAGAGGCCAAGGCCGTGGCCGCTGCCAAATCCAAGGCGAAGCCAGTTGTGAAAATATCCGCCCCGAAAAAGACCACGCCGCAAAAGGCCAAAGCCAAATCCAAGAAAGCGACCAAATCCGTTCCCAAAGCCAAAAAGGTCAAGTAATCTGGTTGGGTTCGTCAGCAGGGCCCGGGAAACGGGCCCGGTTTTTTGAAAAAGTCGTCTCGGCATTTCGCCCAGCGGACGGCTAAGCTAGCATTAGGAAAAATCACCGCTTCCTCAGACCATCATGGCAACCGACACCGGAAAATTCCCGCGGATACGCATGCGGCGCATGCGGCGCGATGATTTTTCGCGCCGCTTGATGCGCGAGACCCGGCTCACGGCGGACGATCTTATCCAACCGGTGTTTGTCATGGAAGGCAAAAACCGCGCAGAACCGGTCCCGAGCATGCCTGGCATCAGCCGCGTAACGACCGACCTGCTGCTCAAGCAGGCAGAAAAGCTTCTGAAGCTGGGTGTGCCCGCCGTCGCCCTGTTCCCGGTAGTGCCGTCATCGAAAAAGGACAACAAGGCCAGAGAGGCATTTAATCCCAAGGGCCTGGTGCCGCAAACGGTGCGCGCACTCAAGAAACATTGCCCGGAGCTGGGCGTGATTACCGATATAGCCCTCGATCCTTATACCTCACACGGCCAGGACGGGCTGATCAACAGCAGCGGTTACGTGCTGAACGACGAAACCGTGGCGGTGCTGGTGAAGCAGGCTTTGTCGCATGCCGCCGCCGGGGCCGATGTCGTGGCGCCCTCGGACATGATGGACGGGCGTGTCGGCGCCATCCGCGATGCGCTGGAGAAAGCGGGTCATATTCACACTCGCATCCTCGCTTATTCCGCGAAATATGCCTCCCATTTTTACGGTCCTTTCCGCGACGCCGTGGGTTCAGCTGCCAATCTCGGCAAGAGCAACAAGGAAAATTATCAAATGGATCCGGCCAATTCCGATGAGGCACTGCGCGAAGTGGCGCTCGACATCGAGGAGGGCGCGGACATGGTGATGATCAAGCCCGGGATGCCCTATCTCGACGTTGTGCGCCGGGTGAAAGACGAGTTTGGTGTGCCAACCTTCGTCTACCAGGTCAGTGGCGAATACGCCATGCTCATGGCGGCGTCGAAAAATGGTTGGCTCGATGAACGTGCCTGTGTCTTGGAATCGCTGCTTTCCATCAAGCGCGCCGGGGCGGACGCCATTCTCACTTATTTCGCCGAACGCGCCGCGGGATGGTTGAAAGACAGTGGCAAGTGACAAGTAGCAAGAATAAGGTTTTTTGTATTTTACTTGCCACTTGATACTTGCAACTTGCTACTGCTTTTATGAATTATCGCCATATCTTCCATGCCGGCAATTTCGCCGACGTCTTCAAACACGTCGTGCTCTCGCTGCTGCTCAAGTCGCTGCACAAGAAAGAAACTCCGTTTTGCTATCTGGACACCCATGCCGGCGCGAGCCGTTATGACCTCAGTAGCGCGGCGGCGCAGAAAACCGGTGAGTACCGGGACGGTATCAAGCGCCTGTGGAATAACTCGTCCATCCCTGAAGTGGCGGACTATCTGGCCGCCGTGCGCGCGCTGAATGACGCGGACAGCTTGCGGTATTACCCGGGATCGCCACGTGTCGCACGGTTTTTTCTGAGGCCGCAGGACCGCGCCGTACTATTTGAACTTCAGCCGGAGGAGTGCACGCATTTAAAAAACGAATTTGCCGGCGACCGGCAGGTGCTTGTTCAGGGGCAGGACGGTTATGCTGGCCTCAAGGCGCTTTTGCCCCCTAAGGAACGACGCGGCCTGGTGCTGATCGATCCGCCCTACGAATCGGACAAGGAATTTGAACAGGTTATCGATGGGCTGCGCATCGCCCACGCACGCTGGGATACAGGCATGTATGCCCTGTGGTATCCCATCAAGGGCCGCCCTCCCGTTGAGCGCTTTCATCGTATGCTCGTCGCGACGGGGATACGCAAAATCCTGCTGGCGGAATTCAGTCCATATCCGGAAGACTCGGGTTTCCGTCTGAACGGTTGCGGCATGGTAGTGATCAACCCTGCCTGGAAGCTGGATGAAACGCTCCAATCAGTGTCATCGATCCTGTTGGAGCGGCTGCGGCAGCATCCGGCTGCCCGCGCAGCAGTAACTTGGCTGGTTCCGGAATAAGGACTCAGACGTCACCGGTAACGGTCCTGACCAGCGGTAAAAGCGCAACGGCAACCAACTGTTACAAACATCCATCGACAGAACACGCCGAACCGGGTATTTTATTCACCAGTAAGTACTGGTTTTCAATAATAAAACCGTTTCTGCCGGTTTCCGGCGTGGAGGTTCCGGTGGTCAAAGGCTTACCGGCTATGCAAGGGGAGGACAGTAACGCTATGAACGAAAGGCGGGATAGTCAACGCGTGCCGGTCACGCTCGACGCCGTGCTGAATTATCAGGCACAGGTCATGATTTGCACTATCCGGGACATCAGTTTGAATGGGGCATTTATTCAGGGTACTCCAGAGGGGCTCCCGTATTTCAATGCTCCCGTGGAGCTGGGACTGACACTGATTTCTGCCGGTGAAACCAAGCAGCATCGTATTCCCGCGAAAATCCGCCGCATTACCGACAATGGCGTCGGCCTGACTTTCGGTGACGTCGGCATGGATGCCTATTTCAGCCTGGTCAATTTGGTCTACAACGCTTAACCCCCGGCGTTTTTCTCGATAATTTCCCATCCGCTCCCCCCGTTTGGTTTTGATCCGACGGGGCGAAATCACACCAGTTGCCGTTTTACGTAAGCCTGGCGCCATTTTCCGGCCGGAATTCGAGAGTCGTGGACTAAACTTGTTTCTGATCGCCGTACTCTAACTCCGCGTTTCTACACTGTTTCCCATCGATATTTGTCCAGGGCCTGTTTAAGGCACGTCCCTTGCACACATATAGCCCCAAGGGACGGGGATAACCAATTAATTGCGCGTTACTACGGATACCGGATTCGAAGAGAAGGGCCGGGCGGGGAAGTAACGCGTAAGGTTGTCGGCGAAAATCGAAAATAAAAAACCTGTCGGTCATCGGCCGGGTGCCTGTATTTTGCATGTTTCGATATAAGTCAAAGTCTCTCATCGCCTCCGGCTTTGTTCTGGTTTTGGCGCTCACTGTCGCGCTCGCGGGAGTGGGCCTGACGCGCATTACCGCGATCCACAATCACCTCAAGCTCGTCACCGAGAAATACAACGCCAAGGCCGACATCATCTTTTCGATGCGCCACGTTGCCCGTGAACGGGCGCTCAGCACTTACGCCATGTTCATCATGGATGATCCCTTCGACCGCGAGGAAGAATTGCGCCGGTTTACCAGCATGGCTGCTGAATTCATACAGCTTCGCGACCGACTGATGGAGATTGGCCTTGAGCAAAGGGAGCAGTTGGCGCTGGATAAAGTGCTGGAACAGGTGCGCATATACCAGCCGCTGCATCTGGCGCTGGTGGAAAGAATCACAAGTGAGCGTCTCACCGGTGTCAAGGAGGAAATCCTGCGGCATGATCTGTTACGTCAGCGAACCATGCTGGGCCTGCTGGACGAGATGGTGGAGCTGGAACGTGTCGAGAGCGAAAAGGCAACGGCGCAGGCCACCCGGGAATACAACTCGGCCTATCTGGTCATGGTCCTCCTCACTGCGATCATTATTGCTTCGGGTTTTCTCATTGCCGCCTATGTCATTTACCGCACACGCCTCGTGGAACAGGCCCTGGCGCAGGAAAAGGAACACGCGGAGATCACGTTGCATTCGGTGGGCGATGCAGTTATTGCTGCCGATGAGCAGGGTAACGTCAATTACATGAATCCGGCCGCGGAGCATATGACGGGCTGGCGTAACGCGGAGGCGCGCGGCCAGCCGCTGCGTAACATTTACCACATCATCAACGAAACCACGCGTAAGCCGCTCGAGCATCCGGCAATGATGGGCGTCTTGGATGCGCCCATCACCGGGCTGGACAAGCACACTCTGCTGGTCAGCCGTTCCGGTCGGGAGCTGGCCGTCGAGGACAACGCCGCGCCGGTCCGCAACAGCGACGGCGAGGACATCGGGGCGATCCTGGTGTTCCGCGATGTGACCGAGCAGCGCCAGATGCAAAAGCAATTAAGCTGGCAGGCCAGCCACGACCCACTCACCGGGCTGGCCAACCGGCGCGAGTTCGAGGTGCTGCTGGAGCGCCTGATCTCCAGCGCCAGGGAGCAGGACAAGCGCCACGTCCTGTTGTATCTCGATCTCGATCAATTCAAGGTGATTAACGACACTTGTGGACATGTCGCCGGTGACGAATTATTGCGCCAGATCGCCGGGCTCATGCGACCCCTCATTCGCGACAGTGACACCCTGACCCGCCTGGGTGGCGACGAGTTCGGCATCCTGCTTGAGGGCTGCTACATCCCGCAGGCGGAGCAGATCGCGCACAAGGTGCTGGAGGCGCTGGAGGATTTCCGTTTTGTATGGCAAGACAAAACCTTCCGTGTCGGTGTTTCTATTGGATTGGTCGGTATCCACGCCGGCAGCCATACGGCTTCGAGTGTATTGAGCGCCGCCGACGGCGCCTGCTACATGGCCAAGGACAAGGGCCGCAACCGTATATGGGTGCATCAGGAAGACGACCATGAAACGACGCATCGCCAGGGCGAAATGGAATGGGTCTCCCGCATCATGCGCGCTTTCGATGAAAACCGGTTTGTTCTATATTTTCAGCGCATTATGCCGCTCGTTACGACGGCAGGTGACTATCCCTACCGGGAAGTGCTGGTGCGCATGATTGATGAAAACGGCGAGCTGGTGCCGCCGATGGCGTTTATCCCGGCTGCTGAGCGTTATGGCGTGATGAGCACCGTCGACCGCTGGGTTGTCAAAACTGCCTTAGCTTGGCTGGCAGACCACGCCTCCGATGAACACTTGGCCATTAATCTTTCCAGCCAGTCATTGGGCGACGAGGATTTCCTGAAATTTGTGATGGAACAATTCCGTACCACGCGCCTTTCGCCCCGTCGCATTTGTTTCGAAATCACGGAAACGGCGGCCATCGCCAACTGGAACCGCGCCACGCACTTCATTGCCGCGCTGCGCGCCCTCGGTTGTCGCTTCGCCCTCGATGATTTTGGCAGCGGTATGTCGTCCTTCGGCTACCTGAAAAGCCTGCCCATCGATATCATCAAGATCGACGGTGCCTTCGTGCGTGACATGATCGATGACGAAGTCGACTATGCCATGGTCGAGGCGGTCAACCGCATTGGTCACGTCATGGGCATCCGCACCACGGCCGAGTATGTGGAAAACGACAAGATCCTCGAAAAGCTGCGCGAAATGGGTGTGGACTACGCCCAGGGTTATGGCCTGCATATTCCGCAACCTCTTGAGTTGCCCTCCGATGTTCTCGCGGGGAAAGTGGTAACCGCGAAGAAAAAGCCGTTCGATATGGACATCTCGGCGCTGGGCCGTCCCGCGGTCTAGGTGCTGGATCCAGCGGTTAATGCAAAGGCGGCGACCATCGTCACGGCCGCGGTTTCTATCCGCAGTATGGATGTCCCCAGTGTGAGCATTCTTGCTCCGGCCGCGACAGCCTGTTCGATCTCTGCTTCTGTGAACCCGCCTTCCGGGCCAATCAGAATCGTTACGTGTTTCGCCCCTTGATTGGCCGCGGTTGAAACGCTCACGGCCTGCGCGGCTGAGTGGGCGAGCCACACGCTGCTGCCCGCCGCTTTCATGCGCTCAACGATGTCGCGTACCGTGGATGTTGCTTCGATGGAGGGAAGGTGTAACCGCCGGCTTTGTTTGCAGGCCTCGAGGCAAATTTTTTTCCAGCGCGCCATGCTGTTCGCGCCGCGCTTAACCACGCTGCGCTCACAGGCCAGCGGCGTGAAGTGCGCCATGCCGAGCTGGGTAGTCATGTCGAGCAGTACCTGCTGGCGGTCGCCCTTGGGCAGCGCACAGGCGAGATGAATTTCCGGTTTGGGTGCCGGTTCACTACGCCGTTCCTCGATGCGCAATTCCAGTGTCCGCCCGCGTGCCACGACACGCAGCAGTGTGGCGCGCGCGATGCTGCCATGCCCGTCAAAAAGCCATAATGTGTCGCCATCATGGAGCCGGCGCGAGGCAGCGGCATGATGCGCCTCGTCGCCCGTCAGTACCAATGTCGCGCCGGGCTCGGCGAGCTGCTCGGAATAAAACAAGGGTTCGGTCATGTCTTGGTCCGATGGCGCGCAAGATACACGTCATAGCGCACCAGTTTGCCCGTCAGGCTCATGCTTGGGTCCGGCGCGAGCGGTGGTGCATCGTCTGGCCGTTTCACGACTACACGATCATGGGCGACGCCGCGACTGATCTCAAGCAATTCCAACGCGTCGGCATCGTCGCCGACCAGTTGGCGCAGTAGGCGCATTTCCTTTTTCACGGCGGCGGATTTCCGGCGTTTCGGCGGAAACATCGGGTCGAGATAGATTGCGTCGGGGCGTGGTGCCAGCGTGGGAAGCAGCGAGCGGGAATCGCCGTTCACGAGTCGTAAGCGCTCGGACAAGACCATCCCCGTCAATGTAGTGAGGCGATTCAGGCCATCCTGGGCCAGCGCCACGACCACGGGCGAGCGCTCAATGGCAGTGACGTGAAAACCCATGAGCGCCAGCAATAGCGCATCCTGTCCGTACCCCGCTGTGGCATCCGCGATAGTGCGCACTTTTTTTCCGAAGGCGCGCGCCAGCGGTTGGCGGCGCGAGAGATTTGCGCTGTAGGGGCGCAGGTCGAGAGGCGTGAAATCCACGAATACCGGACCCAGACGTGGGTCATGAGGATCCCGTAATTCAAGGTGTTCGGGTGTCAGAACCAGCTGTAAATCAGAACCCGGATCTCCTGTCATCACCAATGGTAGTTCCAGCTCATGCGCCAGTTCCTCGGCGCGGGATTTCAGGGCCTCATTGCCATTGAAGCCGAGGGCGATGCGGCTTGTGGCACGGTGTGGATTGGTCGCGGCAGGCGCTGAGCGACGAAACGGGGAAGTTGCCATGGTGCGGTTAGCATAATCACTCTTGAATCAATACGCACTCGCTGGTACAGCCGCGAACCTGGAACACTCTGCCCCGCTCCGCTCCGCAGGGCAGAGTGTTCAGGCGCCTGAGGCTTTCAGGGGAACGCGGGAATCGTCGGATCGCGTCCGCGCGCATCGGCATCCGGGCACTGCTCCCGGATCATGGTGGTGATTTCCCCGATTTGAAGCTTGGGGACGTCGACCATCAGCAGGATTCTTCCCTGTTCAATATCTTTTGAAAACTTTTTGAGACGGGTGTTGGGAACGTCTGCCGCAATCATGCCGGAGGCCCAGATACCGACGATGGCGCCAATCAGGCTCATGGCCAGGATAACGCCCAAACCCATCACCAGACCGGAAGGTGGAAACATCATGGCGACGACGCCAGCGAGTGCTCCGGTGGCGCCGCCCACGACCAGACCCAAGGCAAGGCCGTGGATTTCATCGCTTTTTTGCAGCATGGTGGCTTCGGGCAAATCGCCCAACGCCACGCCTTCCTTGGCCAGGAAAAACACGTGTTCTTGTTCGATGCGGGCCAAGAGCAATTTCTTGAATACTGATTTGGCGGTTTTGACGTCCGGTAACAGAAAATAAAGCCGTCTTCTCATCACAACCTCCTTGTCCCGCGACGGGGATTGGCGCCAGATAAAGACCTCTTTACATCCGATGGCTACAGGAAAAAATCATAGCTGATTCCGGACGGCATCCCAAAGAGATGCCGTACTTTTCGTGCAAGATTTATCTAGTGGTCGGAAACGACGGGTAGCGTAACAACAACGAAATCAGCCAGCGGCGGCTCGCCCGAGGCGTTTGCGGTCGGTTTCCTTGAGGAAGCGTTTACGCAGGCGCAGATGGTGAGGGGTTATCTCAACCAGCTCGTCGTCATCAATAAATTCGATGGCGCGTTCGAGGGTGAGTTCGATCGGTGGGACGAGAATGACGTTTTCATCCGAGCCGGAAGCGCGCATGTTGGTGAGCTGCTTGCCCTTCATCGCGTTCACCACCAGATCGTTGTCGCGCGTGTGAATGCCGATGATCATGCCTTCGTACATGTCCTCACCCGGGCCGACGAACATACGCCCGCGTTCCTGCAAATTGAACAATGCATAGGCGACACTCATGCCAGCACCGTTGGAGATCAGCACGCCGTTAATGCGCCCGCCGACCAGGCCCTTTTTCTCCGGGCCGTAGTGATCGAACACGTGATAGATCAGACCGCTGCCGGCAGTGGCGGTGAGGAAATCGGTTTGAAAGCCGATCAGCCCGCGCGCGGGAATCATGTACTCGAGGCGCACGCGGCCCTTGCCGTCCGGTTCCATGTTAAGCAGGTCGCCCTTGCGCTGGCCGAGTTGTTCCATGACCGCGCCCTGATGCTGGCTTTCAATGTCCACGGTCAGCTGCTCAAACGGCTCATGGGTCTCGCCGTTCACTTGTTTGGTGATGACCTGCGGGCGCGACACGCCGAGTTCATAGCCCTCGCGCCGCATATTCTCGAGCAGGATGCCGAGGTGCAGCTCGCCGCGTCCGGAGACGCGGAATTTGTCGGGACTGCCGGTGTCTTCCACGCGCAACGCGACGTTATGGATCAGCTCACGATCGAGCCGCTCGCGAATCTGGCGGCTGGTGACGTATTTGCCGTCCTGGCCGGCGAAAGGGGAATTGTTGACCTCGAAGGTCATGGTGACGGTTGGCTCGTCCACCGACAGCGGTGGCATGGCCTCGACCGTATTCGGATCGCACAGGGTGTCGGAGATGCGCGGCCCCTCGATGCCGGTGATGGCGATGATGTCGCCGGCCTCGGCCTCGGGCACTTCGGTGCGCTCCAGTCCCATGAAGCCAAGGACTTGTAAAATTTTACCGTTGCGGCTCTTGCCGTCGTGATCGATTATCACGACTTGCTGATTGGTTTTCACCTTGCCGCGAGTGATGCGGCCGATGGCAATGGCGCCGACGTAGCTCGAATAGGCGATGCTTGAAATCTGCATCTGGAAAGGGCCTTCGGGGTCAACCTTGGGCGGGGCGACGTGATTGATAATGGTTTCAAACAGTGGCGTCATGTCGCCTTCACGCACGTCCGAGGTGAGGCCGGCGTAGCCGTTCAACGCCGAGGCGTATACCACCGGGAAGTCGAGTTGTTCGTCGGTAGCACCGAGCTTGTCGAACAGGTCGAAGGTCTGGTTAAGCACCCACTCAGGGCGCGCGCCGGGGCGGTCAATTTTGTTGATGACGACAATGGGCTTCAGGCCCTGCGCGAAGGCCTTGCGCGTGACGAAACGCGTCTGCGGCATCGGCCCGTCCACGGCGTCGACCAGCAGCAGCACCGAGTCCACCATCGACAACACGCGCTCGACCTCGCCGCCGAAGTCGGCATGGCCCGGGGTGTCCACGATATTGATGCGGTAATCGTTCCAGCGAATCGCGGTGTTCTTGGCAAGAATGGTGATGCCGCGTTCACGTTCGAGGTCGTTCGAGTCCATGACGCGTGTGCCCATCTGCTGATGTGCGGCGAATGTGCCGGACTGTTGCAGAAGTTTGTCGACGAGCGTGGTCTTGCCGTGGTCGACGTGGGCGATGATGGCGATGTTGCGCAATTTCTGGATCATGGAACTAACCGGGAGTAAGGGCAAAAAGGCCGCGCATTATACACGGCAACGGGGTGAGGCGTAAGGAGCCATGGGTGCTGTGTATATTGCTGTTTACGTCCTGTTCTCTCGCTGGTGTCAGTGGCGTAAATGGGTGGCCCTTCATCTTTCAGTATAAACCCTGGGAATGCCGAAGGAAGGAAATGGAGAAAAAACTTACAACTGGATTAAGAGCACCTCAGCCGCTTTTTGGGGCCTTGGCCTGTTCCTTTTCGATTTCGGCGCGCACCTGGTTCATGTCGAGGGCCTTGGCCTTGTCGATTACCTGATCGAGGGCGGAGGTGGGCAGGGCGCCGGGTTGCGCGAAGATAATGATCTTTTCACGGAATATCATCAGCGTGGGGATAGAGCGGATCTGAAAATAACCCGCTAGCGCCTGCTGCTCCTCGGTGTTGACCTTGGCAAACACGATATCCGGGTATTTTTCCGAGGCGGTTTCGTACGCGGGGGCGAACGAACGGCAAGGTCCGCACCACGGCGCCCAGAAATCGACGATCACCATGTTATTTCCGCTTACGACCTGATTAAAATTTTCCTGCGTCACTTCTACGGTAGCCACTTGAATCTCCAGCGAGCATCTCAAGGATGTCCATGACATGAGGTTGAATTATGATACCGCTATCACGCGGTACGCTCAGGTTTTGTGATGGGGGCGTGTCAGTGGAAATCAAGCTGGTTCAGGAAAAGGTGCGGTCGTTGCCGGGCTTGAGTGTGAGCCGCCGGTATCAGCGCCTGTCTTTCCCGAGAATTTCTCTTTCGACCTGATCGAGGCTGATGTGGCGCACGTCCTTGCCCTTGACCAGGTAGATGATGTATTCGCAGATGTTGCAGGCGTGATCGCCGATGCGCTCGAGGGCCCGCGCCGCCCAGATGACATTCAGCACGCGCGAAATGGTGCGCGGATCTTCCATCATGTAGGTAATCATCTGCCTCATGGTGCCTTCGTATTTCTGATCCACCTTGATGTCTTCCCGGGCGATGCGGAACGCGGCCTCGATATCGAGGCGGGCGAAGGCATCGAGCGTGTCGTGCAGCATCTGGCGTACATGTGTGCCCAGCGCCTGGATCTCGGCATAGTTGTTCTTCGGGCGTTCCTCGACGGCCAGCTGTACTGCCATGCGCGCGATCTTCTCGGCCTCGTCGCCGATGCGCTCCAGGTCGGTGATGGTCTTGATGACCGCCACGACCAGCCGCAAGTCGCTCGCGGCCGGCTGGCGGCGGGCGATAATCTGACAGCATTCCTCGTCAATGGTGACTTCCATCTTGTTGACCTGAGTGTCGTTCAGGATCACGGCCTCACCCTGGGCCACGTCACCCTTGACGAGCGCCTCGATCGCGTTCTCGATCTGCTGTTCGACGAGACCGCCCATCTTCAATACCCGTGAGCGGATGTCTTCCAGTTCGGCGTTGAACTGGCGTGAAATATGTGTGTGCATTTGTTCCATATTGCTCTCCTTAAAGTACCGTATGCCGTCCCTGGCGATACTTCATTGACTTTGTTGGACCCCAGCCCGGCCTTTCCTCGCTTCGCATCCCGTTCCGCGCGGAAAGGCCGGGCGTTCGCCGGCGTGAATGCACATTAAGTGCATTCACGAATACCCCGACTCACCCATAACGCCCGGTGATGTAATCTTCCGTCTGTTTCTTGGAAGGGTTGGTGAAGATGGTGTTGGTGTCGCCGAATTCCACCGATTCGCCCAGATACATGAAGGCCGTGAAATCCGACACGCGCGCCGCCTGTTGCATGTTGTGGGTGACGATGGTGATAGTGTAGTTCTTTTTCAGTTCGTAAATCAGTTCCTCGATCTTCAGCGTCGAGATCGGGTCGAGCGCCGAGGCCGGCTCGTCGAGCAGCATCACCTCGGGCTTGACCGCGATGGCGCGCGCGATGCACAGCCGCTGCTGCTGGCCGCCCGAGAGGCTCATGCCGCTCTGACGCAGCTTGTCCTTGACCTCGCCCCACAGCGCCGCCTGCTGCAGCGCCCATTCCACCCGATCATCCATTTCAGCGCGCGACAGTTTTTCATACAGACGCACACCGAAAGCGATATTTTCGTAGATGGACATGGGAAATGGAGTCGGTTTCTGGAACACCATCCCGATGCGTGCGCGCAGGCGGAACAGGTCGGTGCGTGGCGACAGGATATTTTCACCGTCCAACTGAACTTCGCCGGTGGCGCGCTGGCCGGGATACAGCTCGTACATGCGGTTGATCGCGCGCAGCAGCGTGGACTTGCCGCAACCCGAGGGACCAATGAACGCCGTCACCTTGTTGGTGGCGATATCCAGGGTGACGCTTTTCAGCGCCTGGAACTTCCCGTAATAGAAGTTCAGGTCGCGCACCTGGATCTTGACGGAGTTGTCGGCGGCCATCAGTGCTCCATCCGCGCTTTGCGCGACAGGGTGCGGGCCACGATGCTCAATGCCAGCACGCTCAGGGTGATGAGTAATGCCCCGGCCCACGCCAGGGTGTGCCATTCCTTGTACGGGCTCATGGCGAACTGGAAAATCACCACCGGCAGGTTGGCCATGGGTTGCATCAGATCGGTGCTCCAGAACTGATTGTTGAGTGCCGTGAACAGCAGCGGCGCGGTTTCACCGGCGATGCGTGCGATCGCCAGCAGTACCCCGGTGAGTATGCCGGACAGCGCGGCGCGGTAGGCCACCAGCGTGATCATTTTCCAGCGCGGCGCCCCGAGGGCAAGCGCGGCCTCGCGCAGCGGGTTCGGCACCAGCTTGAGCATTTCTTCCGTGGTGCGAATGACGACCGGTAACATAATAATGGCGAGCGCCAGCGCCCCGGCAAGCGCGGAGAAATGCCCCATGCGTATGACCACCAACTCATAAATGAAGAGTCCGATAATAATAGAGGGCGCGGACAGCAGAATATCGTTGAGGAAGCGAATGATGCCGGCCACGACCGAACGGCCTCCATACTCCGCCAGATATGTGCCCGCGAGAATGCCTACCGGCGTGCCGATGGCCGTGGCCAGCCCCACCATGATCAGGCTGCCGACGATGGCATTGGCCAGTCCGCCGGTGCCGCCGGGCGCGGGGGTGTCCAGCCGGAACAGGTTCCAGTCGATCGCCGTGACGCCGTAACTGAGAGTGGTCCAGATGATCCAGAACAACCAGAACAGACCGAAGACGGTCGCGAGCACCGAGCCGGAGAGGTTCACGATGTTGACGGTACGTCGCCGCAGGTAGCGCCAGTCCATTTCCGGTTCCTAGTTTTTCACGTTGTCGCGCGAATCCAGCCCCATCAACAGGAGCTTGGCGCAGGTCAGCACGATGAAAGTGATCATGAACAGCACCAACCCCAGCGCAATCAGCGAAGAGGTGTGCATGTCACCCACGGCCTCGGTAAATTCGTTTGCCAGCGTCGAGGCAATGGAATTGCCCGGCTCAAACAGTGAGGGGCTGAAGCGGTGGGTATTGCCGATGATGAAAGTCACGGCCATGGTCTCGCCGAGCGCACGCCCCAGCCCGAGAAAAATACCGCCGACCGCGCCCACGCGTGTGTACGGCAGGACCACGTTCCACACAACTTCCCAATGGGTCGCGCCCATGGCGTAGGCCGATTCCTTGAGAAATTTGGGCGTGGTGGCGAACACGTCGCGCATCAGCGCGGTGATGAAGGGGATGATCATGATCCCGAGTATGAACCCCGCCGGCAGCATGCCGATGCCGAGCGGCGCGCCCTGGAACAGCGCGCCGATCCAGGGCGTGTCGCCGAAGGTTTCCTGCAACCAGGGTTGCACGTGTTCCGACAATATGGGTGCGAACACGAACAGTCCCCACATGCCGTAAATGATGCTGGGGATGGCGGCCAGCAGTTCCACGGCCGTGCCGATGGGGCGGCGCAGCCAGTGCGGCGAGACTTCGGTGAGAAACAGCGCGATACCGAAGCTGATCGGCACGGCGATGAGCAGGGCGATCAAAGAGCTGACCAGCGTGCCGTAAATGGGTACCAGTGCACCGAATTTTTCAGTTACCGGGTTCCAATCGTCGGTGATGAGAAACGCAGGTCCGAACTCGGTCAGGGCCTGCCAGCCCCCGACAAACAGCGAAACGATGATGCCGGCCAGGATGACCAGCACCAACCAGGCCGAGCCGGTGGTCAGGGCCTGGAACGACCGGTCCATGATACGCAGCCGTCGGATAGTGGCGTCGGAAATAGGTGACTGGTCGCCGTTCATTTTGGTTTCGTATGAATGAAAAGCGGGGACCCGAAGGACCCCGCTGCCCGCAACCTTTTTTGGTCGAGGAATATTACTTCTTGACCATGGCATCGGTCCAGACAGGTTTAGCACTGCCGTCCTTGATCTCATTTTTCCATGCTTCTTGTACCAACTTCACCACGCTTGCCGGCATTGGCACATAGTCGAGTGCATCGGCCAGTTTGTCGCCATGGTGATACGCCCAATCGAAGAACTTGAGCACTTCCCGGGCAGTCTCGGGATTCTCCTGTTTCTTGTAAACCAGGATGAAGGTCGCGCCGGTAATCGGCCAACTCTTCTCGCCGGGTTGATCGGTCAGCATAAGATTGAACCCCGGTGCCTTGGCCCAATCGGCATTCGCCGCCGCGGCCTGAAACGATTCGCTGTCCGGCTTTACGAACTTGCCGGCCTGGTTCTGCAGTTGGGTGGCGGTCATCTTGTTCTGCAGGGCGTAGGCGTATTCCACGTAGCCGATCGCGCCCTTGAGGCGCTGCACGTAAGAGGCCACGCCCTCGTTGCCCTTGCCGCCCACGCCGCTGGGCCAGGATACGGAGGTATTGTTGCCGATCTTTTCCTTGAACTCAGTGCTGACCTTGGACAGGTAGTGCGTGAAGATAAAGGTGGTTCCCGAGCCGTCGGCGCGAGACACGGCGATAATTTTCTGCTCGGGCAGGTCTACGCCCGGATTGAGCTTGGCAATGGCAGGGTCGTTCCACACGGTGATTTTGCCGAGATAGATGTCGGCTACCACAGAGCCGGTGAGCTTCAATTCGCCGGACTTGATCCCGGGCAGGTTCACCACCGGCACCACGCCGCCCATGACCATGGGAAACTGGACGAGCCCGCTCTCGTTCAGTTCCTCGATCGAAAGCGGTTTGTCGGAGGCGCCGAAATCGACGGTGTTGGACTTGATCTGCTTGATGCCGCCGCCCGAGCCGATGGACTGGTAATTCATGCCGATGCCGGTTTTAGTCTTGTAGGCTTCAGCCCACTTGGCGTAGATGGGGTAGGGGAAGGTCGCGCCGGCGCCAGTGATGGTCCTGGCAGCGTGCGCAAGGGAAGTGGTCAGACCGAACGCAACGGCACCAGCAAGGGCGGCCCGTTTCAGTGATCGAGATGTTAAAAACATTGTTATATGTCTCCGTAATAAAAAATTGAATTTGCGATTAATCGGGGCGCATGATGCTCCCGTTGTGTGACAGTTGTATGACAACCGTATAAGCCGGTTGCAGCGCCATATTCAAGTGGTGGCGCCATTTTGTAGTAACCGGAGGGCGAAAATCAGCCGCGGGACAGGCCCCCCGCCCCTGGACAACATTCGCTATAACTTGGGATGCCCGGTTTGCGTTCGTACCAGGCGCTGCTGCGGTTGACGATTTTCACCACCGAGAGCATTACCGGCACCTCGATCAAAACGCCGACGACGGTGGCGAGCGCCGCGCCCGATTCGAAGCCGAACAGGCCGATGGCGGCGGCCACGGCAAGTTCGAAAAAGTTGCTGGCGCCGATCAGGGCCGAAGGGCCGGCGACGCAGTGTGCGACTTTGAACCTGCGGTTGAGCAGGTAGGCAAGACCGGAATTGAAATACACCTGGATCAGAATCGGTACCGCCAGTAACGCGATAATCAATGGCGCACGAAGGATTTGTTCGCCCTGAAAACCAAAGAGTAAAACGAGTGTGGTGAGCAGCGCGAGGAGCGAGACCGGATGCAGTCGGCGCAGGGTGCGCTGCAATGTGTCATCTCCGCGCCGCAGCAAGTGACCGCGCCATAGCTGGCTGAGTATTACCGGTATGGCAATGTATAACGCTACCGACAACAACAGCGTGCCCCAGGGTACGGTGATGGCAGACAAGCCCAGCAGCAGGCCCACAATCGGGGCGAAAGCGATGATCATGATAGTGTCGTTGAGCGCGACCTGTGTAAGCGTGAAGTTGGCATGTCCGCGGCTCAAGTGGCTCCAGACGAACACCATCGCCGTGCAAGGCGCGGCGGCCAGCAGGATCAACCCCGCGACATAGGAATCGATCTGATCGGCCGGCAGCCAGTCGGCGAACGCGTGGCGGATGAACACCCAGGCGAGCAGCGCCATCGAGAACGGCTTGACGCCCCAGTTGATGAACAGCGTCACGCCCGCGCCCTTCCAGTGACGGCGAACCTGCTGCAGCGCGCCGAAATCGACCTTGAGCAGCATCGGGATGATCATGAGCCAGATGAGCAGCGCCACCGGCAGGTTGACGCGCGACAGTTCGAGACGGCCGACCGCCTGGAACAGCCACGGGAACAGATGGCCCAGCAAAATGCCGACGCCGATGCACAGGAATACCCACAACGTGAGATAACGCTCGAACAGCCCCATGGGGTTTCCCGCGGCATGTTTTGCGGTGGCTTCGCATTGCGCGCTCATGCTTTCTCCTGGTTGTCGCTGCGCGCCATCATTTTCAGTCCGCCGATCATGCCTTCGACGCGGTTTTTAATTTCATCGCGTGTGGCGCGAAATTTCGCCATGATCTCGTCTTCCGTGCCGGTGGCCTTGGCCGGGTCTTCCAGCGGCCAGTGTTTTTTCTGCACGCCGGCCGGGAGTACCGGGCAGTGCTCGTCGGCGTGGCCGCAAACGGTGACAACGAGGTCGGCCTGCGCCAGCATTTCCGGCGTCACGCGCGTGGATTCCTGATGCGAGATATCCACGCCGGCCTCGCGCATGACCGCGATGGCGCGTGGGTTCTTGCCATGCGCCTCGATGCCGGCGGATGTCGCTTCCAACCATTCGCTTCCCAGATGGTTCGCCCAGCCTTCGGCCATCTGCGAACGGCAGGAGTTGCCGGTACAGAGGAACAGAACTTTTACTTTGCGTTTGTACATGTAATCCCCATGATTGACATTACTTCAACCGGTAACCGGCATGACAGGCGACACACTGCTGCGTCACGTCCGACAGCGCCTGTAACGCCGGATGCAAATCGCGGCGCACGCCCGCTTCTTCGGCCACGCGCGCGAAACGGCTGGCGGCGCGGTGCATCGCGGTGCCGATGTCCTGCATCGGCTTCGGCATGTAGGGCGCCATGTGCCCGGCGCCGTGCGACTCGAGCGAACTCATGCCGATCCGCCGCTCGGCGATCTGCGCCGCGCGTCCGGCCTCGTCGCGTGCCAGCGCGGCCTGGATCTCGTGCAGCGCCGCGAGATGGTCGCGCATGTTCGACAGCATGTGCGCGCGCATCGGTGGCGGCAGCTCCACCGATGCGCGCGTGTCCGGCACGGCCAAAGCGACGGGTCCGATGAACAGGGTGGCAAGCGCCATGGCGTTGATGAATATTTTCATGTGGCCGCGTCTCCTGGTTTCACAGATCGAAGTCTCCATCGTAGGGTTTGTCTCCCATCACCACCGGCAATGTCAGATTGTTGCCCCAGTCGCCCCAGCCGCCGTTGTATACGCGCACGTCGCGGTAGCCGAGGTGTTTCAGTTGCAGCCAGGCGAGCGTGGAGCGGAAGCCGTCGTGGCAATAGACGTACGCGGTCCGGTCCCGAGGAATATCGCGGTACAGCACGGCGAGCTCGTCGCGCGGTTTCCAGACCTGGGTCTGGCCATCCACGCCCTCGAGGCTCACGATATTGATCGCCCCGGGGATATGCCCGCCCTGGACTGCATGCTGCACCACCGTGCCGGTGTACATGTCGCGCGGGCGCGCGTCGAGCAGCGTGATGCCGGGTTCGCGCCGCGCCACCACGTCGCTGTAGACGTCGGTCCATTCGACTGCCATTTTGCGGTTGGCTGGCTTGAGCGCGACATGGCCGCGCGGGCGCTGCATGGATTCTTTCGACAGCTCGTTGAACGCGGTCCAGCCGAGGGTGCCGCCGTTGAGGATTTTCACGCGCTGCATGTCGAAGCCGTACAACTCGAGCAGATAATAGAGCCGTGAGGCGAGAGCGGTCATTGAGTCGTCGTAGATCACGATGGTCGAGTCGTTGTTGACGCCCCAGGCGCGCAGCGTCGCCTGGAACGCCTCGCGCGCGGGGAAGCGCATGGTCGGATGCGCGAAGTTGTCGCCCAGATCCTTGAAGCGCTGTACCTGCAGTGCGCCCGGAATGTGTCCCACGGTGTAGTAACGGTGCGGGTGGTAACGCACTTCCAGCACCACGAGTTTCGGATCCTGAATGTGCTGTTCCAGCCATTCTGCGTTTACCAGGAAATCCGCCGCCCGAACGCCGACCGGCGCCAGCAGGCACAGCAGCGCGACGATCAGAAATACATTTGTTTGGAATGCTGTTTTCATGCGCCCTCCGGGCAGTTGGTCGCCGCCTGTGTCCAGGCCGCGAGATTGGTCAGATTATCCGGCACCACCACGACCGGCGCGAAACCGCCGCCGGGGGTGCGGAAGTTCGTGGTCTGGCCCTGGTACAGGCGCGCGGCGAGCGCCTGGATCGCGCCGTCGTAGACATAGGCGCGTATGTCGAGCTTGAGGTCCTGTGTGCCGCCGTCGACATGCAGTGCGCGTTCGCTTGGCGGCACGGTTTCCTGGGCCACGTAGTCGGCGCCGAGGATCTCCGACCACACGCGCCGGGTGAGCTTGTCGCCGCGGTAGGCGGCCTTGCTGCCGTAGCCCGCCGCCGGCTTGAAGAAATAGCGCCGGCGCTCGGCCCACAGCGTCTCGGCGTGCGCAGCGTCCACGGCCACGGTCCGGGGCACGCCGCGCGTCAGGGTGTCGATGGTCGTCGCGGGCAGATCGAGCGCGCGCAGGAAATCCGGGTCTGAAAGAGAAACCAGATTACGTTTGTCGGCGTACAGCGCGTGCGCGCGCGGGTGCGGCGTCAGCACCACCGCGCCGGCCTCGTAGGCCGCGCGCAGGGCGGCATGTTCCGGCGCCGCGAGATAGAAATCCGTCAGGCGGTTATAGACCAGGTCGATGCGTTGCTCGCCGTGCCACAGCGCGCCGTCGCGCCAGACCAGTTCACGCGCATCCGCGATCGCGGCCTCGAGATGATGGCGCTCGAACAGGGCGCGGAACAGCAGGAACTCCGGGTACAGGTATTGCTCCGCGGGTGCGTCGTCCACGATGGCGATGCGCGTGAGCGTTTGTTCGCCGCGGCTGCGACGCCACTCGGCGTGGAACATTTCGAAGATATTGTTCTCGATCTGCCCGGTATCCCCGGACGAAGCCAGGAACGGTTCGGCCTCGATGCAGCAGGCACGCTGGGCCCGCGCCAGCGCGGCTACGAGCAGCGCCCCGCCGGCATTGGTGTTGATCTCGATCAGCCGCGGCCCGCCGGGGTCGAGATGGAAATCGTAACCCAGGAACACGCCACGCGGGCCGGGATCGAGGCGCGCGATGTCAGGAGCGCGCGCCAACGCGCGTTCCCGGTACCCGGGCAGGCGCACGACGGATTCGACGGCCTGAATGATCGCGGCCATGGCGCGTGCCTGCGCGGCCGACATGAATACCGGCGTGGCCGAGAACGCGTGCGGACGTTCGCTCCAGGGCGGTTGCGCCAGCGCCGCCGCTTCCGGAGCCAGCCCCAGTGCCTGCGCCAGGCGCGGGGCATCGAGCGTGCGGCACAGGCAGTCGCGGTTGAGTTGCGCGGCCAGATCGGGCGCGGTACCGCTGTTTATCTTTATGACCGACGTTGTTTTCGATATGTCATTCATGGCCTGCTCCCGGCGGCGCGCCGGATGGTGCCGCGGATCGTCGTGCCGGCGGCGAGCGTGTTGTACACGGTGCCGTACTTCATTACGTTCTGGTGCAGTAGCGCGAGGCGCGCGTCGCTCTCGTCGGTGTCCACGGTGAGCGTGTACTCGATGCTCGCCATTTTAGGCGGTGCGTCCTGGCGCAGACCGCGCAACGTGACTTCGACGCCGCGCAGCCGGAAGTGCAGCATCGGCGCCACGCGCTCGATGCCCTTGATCATGCATCCGGCGAGCGCGGCCAGCAGCAACTCGGCCGGGTTGAACGCGTCCATGCGCCCATTGACGTCGGTATCGAGCAACAGCTCCGCCTCCTTGCAGGAGGCGAGGCTGCCGTGTGCGTCCAATCGTTCAGCGTTGACACCGTATTCGAGCATCGGCTTGTCGGTCACGATGGCCCGCCTCCGAGCCAGCCCTCGACCTTTTGGCGGTCCGGCACGCCGCCGGCGTGTACGACCTTGCCGTCGATCACCACACCGGGCGTGGCCATGACGCCGTAGGCCATGATATCGGCGATGTTCTCGATCTTTTCGACCGCGACCACCACGCCCTTGGCATGCGCCGCTTCTTCGATGAGCTTCACGGTAGCCTTGCAGTTGGCGCAGCCGGTACCAAGCACTTTCACGTTTTTCATACGACACCTCTCAATGCGTTGAACAGCAGGCCTACGACCACGAAGGCCGTGGCCAGATAACCCGCGAACACCCCGAGCAACGGCCATTTCGCGACCTTGCGCAGGATCACCATTTCCGGCAGCGACAGCGCCGTCACCGCCATCATGAAGGCCAGCACGGTGCCGAGCGGTACGCCCTTTTGCAGCAGCACTTCAGCGATCGGGATAATGCCGACCGCGTCGGAATAGAGCGGTACCCCGACTGCCACCGCGCCGATGACCGACAGCAATCCGCCGTCACCGGCGATGCGCGCCACGAAATCCTGCGGCACGTAACCGTGAATCAGGGCACCGACGCCGACGCCGATCAGCACGTACTTCCAGATGCGGCCGACGATCTCGCGCACCTGTGCCAAGGCGTATTCATGCCGGCCCTTGAGCGAGACGTCGGGCGCTGCGCGTTGCGCCTCGCCCACGTGGATTTTCCAGACATATTCCTCGACCCAGCGTTCGGGGCGAAAGCGCTCGATTACGAAGCCGCCGACGAAGGCCACCGTCAGGCCGGTGGCGACGTAGATGGCGGTCGTCTGCCAGCCGATCACCGAGGCCAGCACCACGATCGCGACCTCGTTGATCATCGGGCTCGCGATCAGGAACGACAGCGTCACGCCGAGCGGAATGCCGGCCTCGACGAAGCCGATGAACAGCGGAATCGAGGAACAGGAACAGAATGGCGTCACCGCCCCGAGACCGACCGCCATGAAACGCGCCGAGACATTCGAGCGCGCCCGGATGAATTCGCGTACCCGCTCGGGCGCCAGCATGGCGCGCAACAGGCCCATGACGTAGATCACCAGCGTCAGCAGTACCAGGATCTTGGTCACGTCCATGACGAAGAAATGCAGCGCCGCGCCGAGGGCCGTGCCCTGCATACCGGCGAGGTCGTAGATGATCCAGTTAGCAAGAGCATCGAACATGATCGCTCCGGTCGAATCAGTGTTGACTGCTGATCGTCAAGCGCAACAACGCACCGGCGGCCGTGTCGGCGCGCCGCGCAGACGCTTGCGGTCCTGCGCGAAGGGTTTGGCGGCGGCGTTGGCGCGCACCGCGGTGTCGAGTATTTCGCGTGCCCAGGACGGCAAATCAGGATTGATACGATAGTGAATCCACAACCCCTCGCGCCGGTCGCTGACGATCCCGACTTCGCGCAGCATGGCGAGATGGCGCGAGATCTTGGGCTGGGATTCATCAAGGGCGTGGGTAAGTTCGCACACGCACAGCTCGCCTTCCGCGGACAGCAGCAGCAGGCAGCGCAGGCGCGTCGGGTCGGCGAGGGCAGGGAAGAAGTTTTCGGCGGTCAACATAAATATAAATATATGCTTGAACATATATATGTTCAAGCATATATATTAAACGCACGCTTTCCCCAGTTAAACACGAGAAAAAGCACCGTTTCGCGGCTACCTAAGTACACCGGTGCGGCCGGCCGATGCCGGCTGGAACCGGCTGCTAACGCGCGTCGCCCGCAGTTTCAGGTGAGAAACGCGCCGTTACGATGCGCAGTACAACGAGCGCCACGATGACGCCGAGACCGAGCAACACCTTCTCGGGCGCGTATTCACGGAACCACAGGCCCATGAGCTCGCCGATCAGCACCACCAACGCGGTATCGAGGATAAAGGTGACACGTACCCGGCCCAGCGTCAGGTAAGCCTGAAGTGTACGAATGACCTCAAGCAATGCCAACATGATAAGGGAATTGATGATCGTGTGTTCCGCGAGATCGGTCCAGCTGCTTTCCGGAATAGTCATGAAGGCCATCAACATGTTGAGAATCCCCGCGATCATCCACAGACACAACACGGCAATCAGTAATCCCGTTACGGCACGGATCGCGCGGGAATAGAAATCGCTTGTCAGGAAACGCCAGGCATAGTGCCTCGAAGAAATCATGGACATGATGTGATCCGGTTTTGTGGTATGTCAGAAGCGAGATGATCGGCCTCCTGGATGAAGCCCAGATGACACGGGGATGAACAAATAGTTAAATGCGTACCGTCCGTGATGCCGGGAATACGCAGCGAAAGGTGCTACCGCGGCCGACATCGCTTTCAATTTCCAGGCTGGCGTCGTGGCGCAGCAGCACATGCTTGACGATTGAAAGTCCGAGACCGGTGCCTCCCGAGGCGCGCGAGCGCGCCGTGTCAACGCGGTAAAAACGTTCCGTCAGGTGGGGGATATGCATTAGCTCAATGCCCTCGCCGGTATCGGTCACGGCAAACTCGGCGCCAGCACCGGTTGTGCGCCAAGCCAATCGGATAGCGCCCTTCGCCGGGGTGTAGCGCACGGCGTTGTTGATCAAATTGGAAAACGCGCTGAGCAACTCCTCGCGGCTGCCGAGCAGCCGCAGCGCACGGTCCGCATCGAGCGTGATCGCATGATGTTGCTCACCGCTCAGAAGCTGGGCCTGTTGCTTGAGGTTTTCCAGCAGCTGGGCCACATCCACGGATTCATCCTTGGTGCGCGGTGGGGCAGTTTCCAGCCGCGACAAGGTCAGCAGATCGTCCACCAGG
This sequence comes from Sulfuricaulis sp., assembly GCF_024653915.1. Taxonomy (NCBI): domain Bacteria; kingdom Pseudomonadati; phylum Pseudomonadota; class Gammaproteobacteria; order Acidiferrobacterales; family Acidiferrobacteraceae; genus Sulfuricaulis; species Sulfuricaulis sp. Next base: position 138,063 of record NZ_JANLGY010000011.1, read on the forward strand.
CGCTGCATACGGACGGATTGTTCATGCATGGTGTCGAGGTGTTTCCTCAAATCCGCCATGTCTATTTTGTCCATATGTTGCAGTGTTTCGACATAGCCGCCGAGCACGGTCAGCGGCGTACGCAACTCGTGCGACACGTTGGCGACGAAGTGCCGGCGCATCTGCTCGAGATTGGCGAGGTGCGTGACATCGCGCCCAACCACAAGCTTTTGGCTGCTGCCGAAGGGTGTGATCTGGATGGAAACATGAAGCCCGCTGTTTTCCGGGGAAACGATTTCAAACAGTTCGGCATAATCACCGCGCTGCAGGTATTGCGCAAAATCCGGATCGCGCAGCAGGTTAAAAAGTCGTACGCCGATATCGCGCGGGTAGCGGATGCCGAGCAGGTTCTCAGCGGAAGTATTGGCCCATTCGATATCATCCTGCTGTGACAGCACTACCACGGCATCGGGCATGGCCGAGGCCGCTTTCTGGAACCGGGTCAGCATGCCGCTGAGTTGGTCCTGCCGACGTGAGGTTTGTTTGACGAGTTTGCGTATCTCGTCGAATACCTCTCCCCACATCCCTCCGGCATCGGGGATTTCATCCGCGCGGCGATCCTGCAGCCAACGATGCAAGCTGCGCAAATAGCGTAGCGTCCAGGCAATGTAAAAACCGAATCCAATGGCGGCAATCAGGAAAGCGCGCCCGGTCAACGCGCCGACAAAAAGGCTTGTAACGGCGATGCCAACCAGTATCCAGATTTCGCGCCACAGGCCGGGATGCATGGGGTCAGTTTTCCGTGGACAGTCGGTAGCCGGAGCCCCGTACCGTCTGGATCAGGCGGTCGTGTCCGGTCGCGGTAAGGATTTTGCGCAGGCGTCGTATATGCACATCCACCGTTCGCTCTTCCACGTAGACGGTGTTGCCCCATACGCCATCGAGCAGGCGTTCGCGCGCGTGCACTCTCTCGGGATGGGTCATGAAAAAATGCAGCAGGCGGAATTCTGTCGGGCCCAGCTCCAGATCGTGCCCGTGCGCCCTGACTCGATGCGTGGATGGATCCAGTGACAGTCCGCTTATTTCTACGGGTAATTCGACTGCGTGAGGCGTGGTGCGCCGCAACAGCGCCCGAATCCGGGAGAGCAGTTCGCGGGTGGAAAAGGGTTTGGTGATGAAATCATCCGCCCCGCTGTCGAGCCCCTTCACCTTGTCTTCCTCTTCCGTGCGGGCCGTCAGCATGATAACGGGAATATCCTGTGTGAGTTTCTCGCGCCGCAGACGGTGCGCATATTCTACACCGCTGATTTTTGGCAGCATCCAGTCGAGCAGGATCAGATCAGGTTTGTCCGCGATGATGCGTATCTGGGCTTCGGTGGCATCGGCGGCTTGGAGGCAGACGAAGTTGGCCTGCGCCAGCGCGAGACATACCATCTGCCGGATCGCGGATTCGTCGTCAACGATGAGGATTTTTGCCCGCATGTTTTCAGTGTCCGGGCGCATGACCCTTTGAATTAGCGCTATTTCATACCATAAATATTGCATTTTGGTTACCATTACCGGCTTGGTGCCTGGTCCGACCGTAAAATCCGGGCAGGCTGTGTCACACAAGGCAGGAAAAGCATGAGCCAGAAAACCGTCAGACCGACCGATATCAAGTTGCACCAGAAATCGCGCCTTCTCGAAGTGGCGTTCGATGATGACAGCCATTTCAAGTTTCCCTGTGAATATCTTAGGGTGTATTCGCCTTCTGCCGAGGTCCGCGGCCATTCACCGGGGCAGGAAGTACTCCAGGTCGGCAAGGAGAATGTGAACATCACTCAAATTGAGCCGGTGGGCACTTATGCCATCTGCCTGTATTTCGACGATGGCCACAGCACCGGTATTTACTCCTGGGACTGGCTGCACGATTTGGGGGTGAACCAGGAAAAGTTGTGGAAGCAGTATCTGGAGCGTCTTGCCAAGGCTGGCCATCAGCGCAAGCCTGCCAAAACGGCGGAGTAATTTTTCATGCCGCAACCCAGCCATCACGAACGCAAGACGCATTTTGGCTTCCGCGAAGTCCCGGAATCCGAGAAAGACGGTCTTGTCGCTGGCGTGTTCCATTCGGTCGCCAACAAATACGACCTGATGAACGATCTCATGTCGCTGGGCGTCCACCGCTTATGGAAGCAGTATGCGGTGGAGGCGAGCGGCGTACGCGCTGGCATGCGTGTGCTCGATGTCGCCGGTGGGACCGGTGACCTGGCGGCAAAATTCGCTCTGCGGGTCGGCTGGCGCGGACAGGTGGTGCTCGCCGATATCAACTATTCCATGTTGGAAATTGGTCGCGGACGTCTGGCGGACGAGGGATACGCGGGCAATGTCGCCTTCGTGCAGGCGAATGCCGAGAACCTGCCGTTTCCGGAAGATCATTTTGACCGTGTGAGCATCGCTTTCGGGTTGCGCAACGTGACGCACATCGATCGCGCCTTGGCATCCATGTTCCGGATTTTGAAGCCGGGCGGGGCATTACTGGTGTTGGAATTTTCCCGCCCTGTCGCACCGGGTTTAAGCCGCCTTTACGATGCCTATTCTTTTAATGTCCTGCCGTGGCTGGGGCGCGTGGTGGCGCACGATGAAGGCAGTTATCGCTATCTTGCTGAATCGATCCGCAAGCATCCCGATCAGGAAACACTGAAGACCATGATGGAGCGAGCCGGGTTCGAACGCGTGCAATATTTCAATTTGACTGGCGGCATCGTCGCCCTGCATAAAGCTTATAAGTACTGAACCGGGTTTTTCTCGCCGGGTGAATTTCGTGAACGCTGACCAGACATTCATTGCCTTCCTGGAAACTGCCGTCAATCGTTTGTTGCGTCTGGATTCCGCGACGCTTGCGCGCGTTACCGAGCTCAGGGGCAAGGTAATTCGTTTGCGGACTGTCGGCGACCACCCCTTCGACATTATTGTGTTGCCTGACGAATCCGGACTGCGGCTGCGCAGTCAGCACGACCGTGAGCCGGATGTGACGCTCACTGGCGATATCCCCGTGATCTTTCGTTTTGCACTGCGCCGGATTATTCCGGATGTCGTGGCGGAAGGTGAAGTGCAGGTCAGTGGTGACATCGATCTTGGGCAGCGCTTCCAACGGTTGCTGGAGCAGGCCGATATTGACTGGGAAGAGCAGGCGGCGCGTGTGCTGGGCGATGTGCCTGCACACCAGCTGGGTAATGCCCTGCGGGATTTGGGCGATTGGTCGAAGCAGGCGATGGGCACACTGAAACAGGATGTCGGCGAATATCTCCAGGAAGAAAGTCGCCTGCTGCCCGTGCGCTCGCGTGCCGGAGCGTTCCGTCGCTCCGTGGAAACCCTGCAGCGCGATCTGGATAATCTGGAACAACGCCTGGCGCGTTTGCGAGAGACAGCCAAATGAAGCGTTTGCGCCAGTTGGGTCGTTTGCTGCGCATTACCCAGGTTTTCGTGCGGCACGATCTCGACGAGTTCGTCACCGCCATCCATCTGTTCCGCCCGTATCGTCTCGCGTTACGACTGGCGCCGTGGCGGTTGTTTGCACGGCGCAATATTCCGCGCGGCGTGCGTCTGCGCGAGGCGCTTGAGGACCTTGGGCCGGTCTTCGTCAAGTTTGGTCAGATGCTGTCTACTCGCCCGGATCTGTTGCCGGAGGATATTGCGGATGAGCTCGCCAGACTTCAGGACCGCGTACCGCCGTTCCCGGGTGATGAATCGGTGCGCTTGGTCGAGCAGGCCCTCGGGGGAAAGCTCGAAACCTGGTTCAGCGAATTCAGCCGTGAACCGATCGCCTCGGCCTCGGTGGCGCAGGTGCATATCGCGCGGCTGCATGACGGCGCTGAAGTGGCGGTCAAGGTGCTGCGCCCCGGCATCGAATCGGTTATCGAGCGCGATCTGGAATTGCTTTATTTGCTGGCGCGGCTGGCCCTGCGATATGCCGCAGACACGCACCGGTTGCGCCCGGTCGAGGTGGTGGATGAATTCAGCAAGACCATCCATGACGAACTCGATTTGCGGGTGGAATCGGCCAACGCCAGCCGCCTGCGCGCCAATTTCGAGGGTTCGAACCTGCTTCATGTTCCCAAGGTTTATTGGGACCTCACGCGACGTACGGTGATGGTGCTTGAGCGCATCCACGGTATCCCCGTTAGCAACATCGAAGGCCTGAAAGCGGCCGGTATAGACATGCGCAAGCTCGCGCACAACGGCGTGGAGATCTTTTTCACCCAGGCGTTCCGCGACGGTTTTTTCCACGCCGATATGCACCCGGGCAATATCTTTGTTTCGCCGGAAGGTCAGTACCGGGCGGTAGATTTCGGCATCATGGGCACGCTCGGCGAGAAGGATAAACGTTATCTGGCGGAAAATTTCCTGGCGTTCTTCAACCGCGACTACCATGCCGTGGCCGATGCCCACCTGCGCGCCGGCTGGGTGCCGCCTGGCACGAGGCTGGTGGAATTCGAGGCAGCGATCCGCACCGTGTGCGAACCGGTGTTTGCCCGGCCCATCAAGGAAATTTCCTTTGGCCGGTTTTTGTTGCACCTGTTCCAGACGGCGCGCCGTTTCAACATGGAAATCCAGCCGCAGTTGGTGCTGTTGCAAAAGACACTTTTCAACATCGAAGGTCTAGGCCGGCGCCTTTATCCCGATCTCGATCTGTGGGAGACCGCCAAGCCCTATCTTGAGCGTTGGATGAGCGAGCATATGGGCCCGCGCGCCTTCCTGAAAAGCCTGCGTAAGGAATTTCCAAAGTGGTGGGCGATGTTTCCCGAATTCCCATCGCTGGTGCATGAAAGTCTGCGACGGGCCAGCCAATCAGAAACCGCTCAGAAATCGCAGGTGCAGGAGCTTGAGCAGCAGCTTCGTCAGTTGCGGCGCAGTCAACGCCGATTGTATTTTGCTATTGCTGGCAGTGGGTTGCTGATTGCAGGTGCTGTTTTTCTGGGAATTGATATCTCCGCCTCTGATCCGTGGGATTGGCAGCGGGTGACAGGCTGGGTTTTTGCGGCGGCGGGGGGTTTTATGCTGCTGCGCGGCTGGCCGGGCCGAAATCCTTGATCGGCGGTATGTCGGCTATTGGCGCGCTTATGCTAGAATTTCACTTGATTGTAATGAAATGATGGTCCGATGACGCCGGTCAACAAAAAAGCTGTCCTCGCAAGCGTAGCCCTGCTGGTCGCGGGGCCGGCCCTGTCCGCGCCGGCGGGCAAGCTTTCCTGGTTTAACGAAACCCCCTTTGCGGGCGTTGGCGCTCTGGGCGTGCCTGAAGCGCGCCTGTTGACTCCTTCGGACTACACCTCATTTGGCGTTAATCTTTTCAATTCGAGACAGAACGTCGCGGAGGAAGGATACCCGGCGGATGCCAACACAGTCCGTCTCTACGGCGAAGTCGAATCACAACGTTCCGGAACCAGCAGTTTTTCATCCGTCGGTAATTCATCCGTCGGTAATTCATCTCTCGGGCGCGTCAACGCATTTGGTGTGAGCTGGCAACATCGCCTGAATGCCAAGAACAGTTTCGCGGTGTCAGCCGAATACGGTGAAGGCACGGCCATCTATCCCCAACCGCTGGACACGCTTGATACGCGTGCGGCGTTTTCCTGGACCAGCGTGTTGCCGAGTTCCGTCAAGCCGAGCATCACGGGCAGTGTCTTTCTGGGCGATGAAATGGCGCGCGAGGAGATTTACCGGAATCTGGGTCGAAAATATTATGGTTTTACCGTCGGCGGCAGCCTGACCTTGTTCCAGTCACACACGCCCTACGTGTCATTCAAGATGCAGCGCAGTTTGTATGAAACCACGGAAGACTCTCTGTTGCTCTCTCTCCGCAGTGGCGATCGCTCGTTATTGTCGGCAGGTTGGAAGTGGCAGGTTCAGCGCGACCTCAGCCTGCAGGCCGAGGCGAGCTACGGTTTGGGTGAGGCACCACCCAGTAGTCTGGATCCCTACAGTCTGGAACGCAGCCGAATTTTTTTCGGCACGCGTTTTGGTTTTAAGTAAGTACTTATTTCCCCCGCTGTAATCCGGTTGGTCGTACGCACGCTCAGGCGCCGTATCGAGCGTGGACGCCGCTTGCAGGACAAGTTTCGCGGCTACCCCTCACCGTAGCGATATCCAGACCTGCAACGGTGACCGCCACCAGTTCTTCCATGCTTTTGCCAGAGGAACCAGGACGGTCGCCATGAGGCCTCTCAGTTTTTCTGTGCCTTGAAGAAGCTGATGCCTTTGAGCAGATTTAGCGCTTCCTGCAGCTGATAGTCCTCTACGGCCGGGGCCTTGCCGGTTTCATCTTTCTTCTTGTCGTCTTTCTTGTCTTCCTTTTTCGGCTCTTCTTTCTGCTTGGCCATTTCATCGCCGTTTTCCAGGTGCCGCGCCAGATCCGCTTCTCTCAGTCGGTCGCCGGCTTCGCTCTTGGTAAGCTTGGCCTCTTCCGTAACGATATCCGGCACGATGCCCGAGGCCTGAATTGATCTGCCGCTTGGGGTGAAATATCGTGCGGTGGTGATTTTGAGTGCCCCGCCGTTGCTGACCGGAATGATGGTCTGCACCGAACCCTTGCCGAAACTTTTTGTGCCCATGATGACGGCGCGTTTGTGGTCCTGCAGCGCGCCGGCGACGATTTCCGAGGCCGAGGCTGAGCCACCGTTAATCAATATTACGATCGGCGCGCCATTCAGCAGGTCGCCCGGGGTGGCGGACAGTTTCATCTTGGAGTCAGTCACGCGACCTTCGGTGTAGACGATCAGGCCTTTGTCGAGGAAGGCGTCGCTCACACCGACCGCGGCGTTGAGCACACCACCCGGGTTGTTACGCAGGTCGAGCACCATGCCGTGGAGAGGCCCCTTATTGTCGGCCCCAAGTTTCTTAATGGCCTCGGCCAGCCCCTTCTCGGTACCGGCCTGGAACTGGGTGATGCGCATGTAGCCGAAACCGGATTCGAGCAGGCGGCTCTTTACGCTCTGGATCTTGATGATGGCGCGCGTGAGAGTGATCTTGAGAGGTTTGATGGCACCTTCGCGCACAACGGTGAGCGTAATGTCGGTGCCGGGCTTGCCGCGCATGACGCGCACGGCCTCGGTCAGTGTCATGCCTTTCACGGCCTTGTCATCGAGGCGGATAACGAGATCGCCTGGTTTGACGCCGGCGCGCGCCGCGGGCGTGTCCTCGATCGGCGAGACGACCTTGACGAAACCGTTTTCCATCGTGACTTCAATGCCCAGGCCGCCGAACTGGCCTTCGGTTTCCACGCGCATGTCGCGGAAGCTCTCTGCATCGAGGTAGGCGGAATGCGGATCCAATCCCGCGAGCATCCCCTGGACGGCATCTTCGAGGAGCTTCTTGTCCTCGACCGGTTCAACATAGTCGGCCTTGATGCGGCTGAACACCTCGGTGAAGGTGCGCAGCTCGTCCAGTGGCAGCGGGGCCAACACCTCTTTGGCCGGTTCGCGCTCGGCCAGGACACCCATGTCCAGGATGAGGGCGGCGCCGACGAACATCCCGAGGAACAGGACCAGAATATAACGTGTTGCTAATTTCATATTTAGTTGATGCTCCGTTTGATGAGCCACCCGTCATGCGGCGGGCGGCGAATAAAGTAATCCTGCTTCAATCGTTTTGAGGTAAACCCTCACCCTCATTCCCTCCCCCGCTATCGCGGGCGAGGGAGGCGAGCCGGATGCGCTTCGCGCATGCTCAGTAAGATTTGGTTGTTAACGTGCTTTGCACCAGATTAGAGGATCGCGCGGTTCTCCGTTCTGTCGAATCTCAAAGTAAAGTCCCGGTTGTTCCATGTCACCGGTATTGCCCAGGCTGGCGACGGTATTGCCGGCCTCGACCCATTCACCGACTCCCTTGTGCAGGCTTTGATTGTGGCCGTATAGCGTCATATAGCCATCTCCGTGATCCAGAATCAAGAGTAGCCCAAAACCCCGTAACCAGTCAGCAAACACGACACGTCCACGAAATACGGAAATAACGCTCTGACCCTCCTTGCCGCCGATCAGGAGTCCGCGCCATTTAAGACTGCCCACGTTTTTGCTTCCACCGTAGCGTGCGAGTATCCGGCCATGGGTGGGCAAGGGCAGGCGTCCCCGCAGTTTGGCAAAGTGCCTGTTGGCGCCAGGCGGCAGGGGGGAATCGGGCACAACCGTTTTCAATTCTTCGATCAATTGCTCGAGACGCTTTTCGTCCGCGTGTAGCCGGTCGATTTGTTTCGACTGGTCGCCCACCTCGCGGTTGAGGCTCGCGAGCAGCATGCTGCGGCGTGCCCGTGAGGTTTCGAGTGCGGTCTTCTGTTCGCGCTGGTCTGTGCGCATGCTTTCCAGGTCGCGGCGGTGTTCCCGTATTTCCCGTTCAAGTGTCTCGAGACGGGAAAGACTTGTCTGGATATGGCCGATACGTTCGGTTCGTGCCTGGTTCAGATATTGATAATAGGTAACAACACGCGAGACCCGTGCCGGATTTTCCTGGTTCAGCAGCATTTTGGGGTATTCCTGGCGACCCATGAGGTAAGCCGTGTAAATCTGGCGCGCCAGCTGTTGACGTTGCGCGCCAAGCTTGCCCTGCTCCCGGGCGGCGCGGGTATTAAGGTCTGCCAGCTTTTTTTCATTGATGCGCAGTCGCGCGTCGGTTCCCCTCAGGTTGTGCAGCAGACTGCCAATACGACGTTCGAGCCCGCGAACTTCTTCGCGCACGTCGTCGCGCCGGCCACGGGTATCATTGAGTTTTTCCTGAAGCGTCTCGATGCGGTCACGCAGCTTCTTCAGCCGTGCTTCATCCCCGCCGCGAGTGTCAGCGCCATGGACTGGATTGAGAAAAGCGATGAGAAATATGCACAGGAATAGTGAGACACCTGCGAGCGTGAATCCGGATTTGCAACGGTTCCTCTTCAGTGCCGGCATGAAGGCGGGAAGACAGAGCGGCGTGCCCTTCAGGCGCGACCCTCGGCGGTTGTTTCTTGCTGGCTGAGCAGGGCAACCAGTGGCCGGCCGGTCATTTCGGTCGGCAAGGGGAGGCCCAGGAGATAGAGCATGGTCGGCGCAATGTCTTCGAGCGCGCCGCTCGGCGCCAGTGTCGCTGGCCTGCCTATATATAGGAAGGGTACCGGGTTGGTGGTGTGCGCCGTGTGTGGCTGGCCAGTTTCAAAGTCGAACATCTGCTCGGCGTTTCCGTGGTCAGCGGTAATGAGCATTTCACCACTGGTTTCTTTGACCGCTTTGTAAATGTTCGCCAGACATTGATCCACGGCCTCGATGGCTTTCACGGTGGCGTCAAAATCGCCGGTATGGCCGACCATGTCTGGATTGGCGATGTTGCAAATGATCACGTCGTAATGTCCTGCGCGGATGGCTTTGACTACTTCTTCCGTGAGCCGCGGCGCACTCATTTCGGGTTTGAGGTTGTAGGTGGGCACGTCCGTTGGCGAAGGGATCAACAACCGGTCTTCGAATTCAAAGGGAGTTTCGACGCCGCCATTGAAGAAGAAGGTCACGTGCGCGTATTTTTCGGTTTCTGCGATGCGTAGTTGATGCCGGCCCAAGCTGGCCAGATAGGAGCCCATCACGTTGCGCAAGCGTTCCGGCGGAAATGCGACCGGGACGTGAAATTCGGAGTTGTATTCGGTGAGGCTCACAAAGGCGCCCAGCTTGGGAATCGCTTCGCGCCGGAAGGCATCGAAATTCTTTTCGATGAAGGGGCGCGTGATCTGGCGCGCACGGTCAGACCGGAAATTCATGAAGATGACGACGTCGCCATCGGCGATGCACGCCGGTTTTTCGCCGGGCGGCACGATGACGGTGGCCTTTACAAACTCATCTGTTTCGCCCCGGGCGTAGGCCATATCCAGCGCTTCCGAGGCGGTAGGCGCGGTGAAATCCGCCTTGCCCTGCGTCATGAGGTCGTAGGCGGCCTGGATACGCGGCCAACGATGATCGCGGTCCATGGCGAGGTGGCGGCCGATGATCGAGGCGAAGCGTCCATGTTTCAGGGCGGTAAATTTTTCCTGCATCGTCTTGATCGAGGCAGTGGCGCTTTGTGGCGGCGTATCGCGCCCGTCGAGGAAGGCGTGTAAATATAGCCGGGTGGCGCCGCGGCGCACCGCCAGTTCCGCCACAGCGTGAATATGGTCCTCATGGCTGTGCACGCCGCCGGTTGAAAGCAGGCCCATGATGTGTACCGCGCTTCCGGTCTTGAGCGCCAGATCAATGGCGTCAGTGAGTGTTTTGTTGGTAAAGAAGGTGCCGGTGCTGATCGCGCGATTGATGCGGGTGTATTCCTGGTAGACCACCCGGCCGGCGCCAAGATTGAGATGACCGACCTCCGAATTTCCCATCTGGCTGGAAGGCAGGCCGACGGCTGCTTCCGAGGCGTGAATCAGGGTGTGCGGGTACTGCTTCCAGAGCATGTCCCACGTCGGTTTGCGTGCGGCGGCAATGGCATTGTATTGGGTATCCTGACGATAACCCCAACCATCCAAAATGATGAGAACCAAGGGCTTAGGTATGAATGGCATACTCAATGACTCAAATATATCGGTATTTCAGTCTTTTCAAAATTATTAATATTGTATAATGTTTTCACTCGCGTATCAGCCTATCCGCTGATTCCACGGCTCCGGCAAGGAGGTGTGGGCGACAAGCGATCCATAAGACCTGATGACATGAGCGCTGCCGCAGAAAAAGTAGAAGATGTGTTGATTACCAACGAAGATGATATTCATCTTGCCTCCCGGTCCTTGAAAGCCATGGCGCACCCATTGCGTCTGAAAATCCTCTGCATTCTGGGGGGGCATACCGAAGTCAGCGTGCAGGATATTGTCGAGCAGGTTGGTACCTCGCAAAGCAACATTTCCCAGCATCTTTCCATCCTGCGCGACAAGGGCATACTGGCCGCGCGCAAAGACGCCAACAAGGTTTATTATCGGATTGGCGATCCGAAAATCCTGCAATTGATCGGTTCGCTGCGCGAGGCCTTCTGCAGCTCGGTACGTCGCTGACCCACTTGTTGGAAACAGCTACCCACTTCTTTACTCAACGACAATCGGTGAAATCCGGAATGGCAATGCCGGTCTGAACATTGTCATTCTGATACCAACAACACGAAAATATTTCAATAACTCTATGACACAGTTCGTTATCAATAATTGGTATCTGTTCGTTGCGCTTGGCGTGATTTGTTTCCTGCTGGCAGCTGGCCCCATCAGCCAGAAAATGTACGGCATCAAAAACGCCAACGCCGCACAGACGGTGCAATTGTTGAATCGCGAGAACGGTGTGGTGGTGGATGTGTGCGAGCCCAAGGAGTTCAGCGCCGGTCATGTCCCGAACGCGATCAATTTTCCGTTGTCATCGATGAAAGACCGACTGCGCGATCTTGATAAATACAAAAACAAACCGGTCATTGTGAGTTGCCGCAGCGGCAATCGCTCCATGAAGGGGGCGGTTCTCCTGCGCAAACACGGCTTTCCCACGGTGTACAACCTTTCTGGCGGACTCCAGGCGTGGGAGCGGGATAATTTGCCAGTGGAGAAGTGATCTGGCGAAGGTGCTGATATATGGCAGCCGCCTCTGCCCCTATTGCCGAATGGCGGAGCGATTGCTGGAAAAAAAGGGAATTCAGGCCGAGAAAGTGATGGTGGACGAAAATTCGGCGCGCCGAGATGAGATGACCCGCCGCGCGGGTCGGACCAGTGTGCCGCAGATATTCATTGGTGAAACGTACGTGGGCGGGTATGCAGAGCTCGCGGTGCTGGAGCGCACAGGTCAACTGGACGCGATGCTCAATTCATGTGAGCGCAATATCAGAGACGAATAACACAAGCGAGAGGTAGAGACGGTGGAACAGAATCAGGAACAGAAAATCGTTTTCAATATAGAGAAGATATACATCAAGGATGTTTCTTACGAAGCGCCGGGTGTGCCAATGGCTTTCAGTCAGGCACAAGGTGCGGGAGCGGAAATTGGCGTGCAACTGGGACTGGACCACAATGTACTCAGTTCTGAGCAGGGCCTGTACGAAGTAGTGATCACGGCGACGGCCACTGCCAAGCGCGAGAACAAGAATATTTTCCTGGTGGAAGTAAAACAGGCAGGTATTTTTCGTATCGGCGGTGTTGACAGGGATACATTACAGCGCGCGCTTGAAATCACCTGCGCCAATGTAATATTCCCGTTTGCTCGCGAGGCGATTAATGACTTTGTCGAGAAGGGTGGATTCCCGCAGCTGCTGATCAGCCCGATTAATTTCGAGGCATTGTACGAGCAGAAGCAGTCAGCTTCAGCACCGGCAAGTCAACCAAGTATTAATTGAGGAAGTTGCCCCAGATTTCCCGTTGCTTCGAAAAGTCGGACGTATGTCAGGGCTGGACGGATGCCACAACAAATCCGTTCAACGCGTGGGTTTGATAGTCAGACCGGAAACCAGGAATAAGGATGTCCTCAGCCAAGAAGAATGCCATCGCTGTATTGGGAGCTGGATCCTGGGGCACGGCGCTGGCGCTGCTGCTCACGCGCAATGGCCATGCGGCATTGCTCTGGGGCAATGACCCAGCAGGCCAGGCGCGGCTGGAGCAGGAGCGTGAAAATCGTGCCTACCTCCCGGGAATTCCCTTTCCCGAGAAGCTTCATCCCGTTGAATTGCTTACCGATGCCGCGAAAGACACCTCGCGTTTCCTGATTGCCGTCCCCAGTCACGCTTTTCGTGCCACGCTCAAAGCACTGCAACCACTCCTGCCCGAGCAAGCCATCCTGGCGTGGGCCACCAAGGGGCTGGAACCCGGAAGCGGAAAATTGTTGAGCCAGGTCGCGGTGGAAGCACTCGGTAACCGGCATTCACTCGCCGTGGTATCGGGGCCCACGTTTGCGCGCGAGGTAGCGCTTAACCTGCCGTCAGCGCTGACGGTCGCTTCGGAAAGCGAGGCCACATCGGAAGCAGTGGCTTCGTGGTTGCGCAACGACCGGGTGCGCGTCTATACCAGTCGCGATGTTGCTGGCGTGCAGTGGGGGGGCGCTATCAAAAATGTCATGGCCATTGCCGCGGGCATCAGCGACGGCCTCGGGTTCGGTTCGAATGCCCGCGCGGCGCTTATCACCCGCGGGTTGGCGGAGCTCACGCGCCTCGGTATCGCCATGGGCGGACAAAAGGAAACCTTCATGGGGCTTGCCGGCGCCGGCGATCTGATACTGACCTGCACCGACAATGCCTCGCGCAACCGCCGCGTCGGTTTGGCGCTGGGGCAGGGGAAAAAACTGCCGGACATCCTTTCCGAGCTTGGCCAGGAAGCCGAGGGCGTGGCCACCGCGCGCGAACTATATCAGCTCGCGAAGCGATTGAATGTCGAAATGCCCATCACCACGCAGGTGTATCGCGTTCTGTATGAGAATCTGTCGCCCCAGAATGCCGTGGAAGCACTTCTCAAGCGCGAACCGAGGCAGGAATGAGGTTGCCTCATAATTATTGCCCGGGCGTTTTACAATCGCGACAAACTTGCCTGGCATGATCGGCTGTCGGGGACGCGGTTGATCCGATTGCCTTATTTAATGTAGGGTGGGTTAGGCGATTTTTGCCGTAACCCACCGAACAATACTGGCTTCACCGGCATTTAAAAGCGAATCGCGGGTGGCTCTGCCATCCACATTGCCGTCATTGCCGCCCCCGATTAGATCATTCGAGGGCAAGCTTCAGCGCGGTAGGATGAGTGAAGCCCATCGGTTCCGGGTATGCATAAGCGGAGCGTTGCGCATCAAATTGCCCTCCGCCATGAGTCATGGGGAAGGTGGTTGGAGTATTTCGACATCCTGTTAAATCACCCACCCAAACCTTTGTTCCGTCGATATTTCACAACTTGTGAATAAAGCTTTATACCGAAGGTGACTGAATCGGAAGAAGAAGAGGCGAAAGACCCGTGATATGCTTAAAGGCAGGTTCACACAGCGAGACGCCTCCCATGCCCAACGCCAACCGTAAACAAGTTGCCCATCAACTGATTGACCAGCTTCCCGATGACGCCACCTACGACGACATGATGCGCGAGCTCTACGAACGCCAGGCGATCGAGCGCGGGCTGGCCGACAGCGACGCCGGCCGCGGCGATGATGTGAAAACGGTACGTGCCAAGTACGGCCTGCCTGAATGAGGGTCATCTGGACCCCCGAGGCGCAAGCCCACCTCGATAGTATCTACTACTACCTTAAACGCGATGCGCCGTTCTACGCCAACGGCGTGGTCGATAAACTCACGCGCCGCTCTGAACAGCTGATTCGGCATCCGCGCTCGGGGCGCATCGTGCCCAAATACGATGACGAAAACCTGCGCGAGATCATCGTCCACCCGTATCGACTGATTTATCGTCTCAAACCCGATTACATCGACATCATCGCCGTCTTCCACGGCGCGCAGCAACTGCCCGAGTCGTTGTAACCCGCCGTGGCTTACGGTTTTCCCGGCGCGCGGCATAATCCGCTGTTATCTGTGCTTCCCGCACAAACAATGAATCTCTAATGTAACTCCACATCATCACCCAAGCCCTTGTTCTGCTGCTATTTCAGCATTCGCTGATAAAGCTTTATCCCAAAGATGACTTGACAGATATCAGATATCACGGCGAAATGGGTGCGTGAAAAATAACCAAGTATCGTAGGGTGTGCAAAAGCGAAGCGTTGCGCACCGTTTCAATTAAAAACTAAAAATTACAAAAACAGCGCCACAAAAGAAACGGCGCGTCACCACGAGGAGAGAGTTACGATGATTCCTTCATTCTGGCAACGGTTCCGTCCCGCTACACAAGGAAGTAACAATTCAAGACCTGACCCTAACAGGCTATACTAAAGTTCCTACCAAATGTACAACTTAGAATAAGGGGGATCGATGATAGTTCGCCCGCGTGTTGTAAGGTTGGTTATTCTTTTTTTCTTTCTGTTCGGATTCGGAGGTTCGTCGGCGTGGGCGCTAAATGCAGATGATGCTGCTAGGCAATGTGAAGCGAATCGGGCAGCCGCATTAGCGTGGTATCAAAGTACGATGTGCGTTAATTCTTGCTCAGCCACTTGCCAACCATGGCTGCAAGCGGGCGCGTATAACAGTTGCCCGAATTACGGGTACGGTGGTCGAGCGCTGAGATTACAAGGACGCTTGACTAGTGGTTGGTTTGACGACACCCCAAGATTATATGCGTGTTACTCCGCGAATGAGCCATGCCCATCCGGTACGACCTTGGAAAGCGACGGGACTTGTGGTCTTCGGGGAGATAAAAATCTTGGTTCCAACGATTGTTCTGTAGGCAATCCCTGCAATCCAGCTAACGGCAATAAGTACCAGATCGAAGAAGACACAAAAGATCAGGAAGGAGTGCCCAGCCACATGCGCGCATACAATAGTATGTTGGGTACAGATACAGGGATTGGCAAAGGTTGGATATCCTCTGCCCATCGTCGTCTGGAAATTTATTATCCTTCTGCCTTCATCACAACTCCGTACTCCATTCATGCACGCCAAGCAAACGGGCGAAGTGAACCGTTCTTTATGGATACGTCGGGCGCGTGGAAGGGTGATGCTGATACCCGCACCTCTCTGATGCAGGACCCGAGCGGATACACCCTCAGCCAGCGCGACAAAACCGTTGAACGTTACGACCTTACTGGCAAAATTATCTCCGACAACGACCCGGCGGGCAAGATAACAAACTATAACTACGATATCAACGGAAGACTAAGCACCGTCACCGGCCCCTTCGGCCATGCCATTACTTTCGGCTACGACGCGAGTAATCATGTTTCCACCACCACCGATCCCGCTGGCAAGGTAATCAGTTACGCCTACGACACCGACAATAATCTGGTGCGCGTCGACTACCCCGACGCCACCGCTAAGATTTACCACTACGAAAACACATCTTTCCCCGATCACTTAACCGGCATTTCCTTCGTCGATGCCGTAGGCGTAATAACGCGCTACAGCATTTATGCCTATGACACCACCGGCAAAGTCCTCTCCACCCAACACGCGACCACCACCAACGGCACGGCGCAAGAGAAGTTCCTGTTAAATTACACCTCCGACACCCAAACCACCGTCATCGACCCGGTGAACATGCAGGAAGTCATGACCTTTAATGCCAATTTGGGCGTGAAGAACCTTACTTTGAAGGTTAACCAGAGCGACAGCAAATCCGTCCAGCAAGTTTTCGATGCCAACAACAACCTCACCTGCCTCAAGGACGAGGAGAACCGCGTCACCACCTACGCCTACAACGCCACTAACCAGCGCACCGGCATGACGGAGGGGTTGACGGGTAACTGCACCAATCCCGCGCCGGTAGCGGGTGTAACTCGCACCACGACCTACCAATATCTCTCGCCCACGCTGGACTTACCCACGCTCATTACCTCCCCCAGCGTTTATGCGGGACAGAACAAGTCCACCACGATCCAATACACCGATTCCTTGCACCCCAACCTCCCCACGGCGATCACCCAAAGCGGCTTCACCCCCGCAGGCGCTTCCGTCTCCCGGTTGGTGAGCCTGGGCTACAACAGTTATGGCCAGGTCATCTCCATCAACGGCCCCCGCACCGACGTCTCCGACATCACCACGCTGGAATACTACGAATGCACCACCGGCGGGGCCTGTGGGCAGTTAAAGAAGGTCACCAACGCCCTCGGCCACATCACGACTTACGATCTTTACGACACCAACGGCCGGTTATTGCAGATGACCGGCCCTAATGGCTTGCGCACTACGTACAGTTATGACGCCCGCGGCCGGGTGACGACGGTGACACAGACTCCAACGTCAGGAAACGCGGCCACCACCCAATACAGCTACACCCCCTGGGGCGATGTCAGCCAGGTCGTTGATCCCGACGGCGTGGTGCTCAGCTACCAATACGATGCCGCCCAGGACCTGCGTTAC